>JBBITY010000414.1:0-3463 GCA_037440565.1 Desulfurellales bacterium | reverse complement strand
TCGCGGTCGCGGCCGGGACCAGGGCCATTTCCTGTTCCTCGCCGACGGTGCGATTGAGCATACAACTGATGTGACGCCCCTCGACGTACACCATCCGCAAGCAGCCCTGGTTGCAGGCGATGCAAGGGATGATGTCGTCGAAGCGCCCCGCGGCCGCCTTGTTGGGCAGGTCCGGATCGGCGATCAGCGCCCGGCCCATGCACACGAGATCGGCCTGGCCCTGGGCGATGATGTGTTCGGCCACCAAGGGGTCCTGGATCTTGTGGGCGACCATGACCGGAATGCCGAGGACCTTCTTCAAGCGCTCCGTGTACGGTGCCAGCACGCCGGGGGCCGTTCCGGCAGGCGGGATGATCCAGCGGAACGTGCCGTAGTTTGCGCGGCTGATGCTGATGGCGTCGAACCCGGCACCGGCGAGGATGGGGCACATCACTTCCACTTCCTCCGGTGTGAGACCTCCGCTCGACAGTTCACTACAGGAGAGCCGGATACCGACCGGGAAATCGCGCCCGCATCGAGCCCGGATGCGGTCGAGAATTTCGAGCGCAAACCGCAGCCGGTTAGCGATCGATCCGCCGTACTCGTCGGTGCGCTTGTTGGACAGCGGCGAGAGGAAATTGCAGATGAGATACCCGTGGGCGCCGTGGAGTTCGACGCCGTCGAAGCCAGCCTCCCGCGCTCGCCGGGCCGCCTCACCGAAGGACGCGACGATCATCTCGATGTCTTCGGCTGTCATCTCCTTCGGCAGGCGCTTCATCATGGGGCAGGGAATGGCCGACGCCGCCAGCGGCTGAATCCCCTTGGCCGCCCCCGCCAGTTGGCGGCCTTGATGCGCGAGCTGGAGCCACGCCTTGGCGCCGTGGGGGTGGATGGCGCGGGCCAACTGCGTCCAGCGCGGGATGAGGCAATCGTCATCGATGGCGAGCACCCCGGGCACCCTCGTCGTGGCGTGGACGCTGGTGATCTCCACGATGATCAGTCCGGCGCCGCCCTTTGCCCGCGCCGCGTAGTAGCCGATGGCGGCGTCGGACGGGCCGTGGTCGCGGCTCGCCTGGTTGCTGCCCATCGCCGGCATGACGATCCGGTTGCGCAGCTCCATGGCACCGATGCTGATGGGGCTGAACAGGTGCTTCAGCTTTGTCATCCTCGTCTTCCGTTCTCCGAGAGGGTCGCTTCTCGATTCCTCGCTGGCGTGCCCGCGGCGGGTCCACACACCCGCCCTACACCCGCCTGCCCACTTCTGCGCCCTGCTGGGTTGCTTCGGCCAGACGCCGCGGCGCGAACGCGGCGCCGACGAGATACAGCTCCTTCACCTTGCCCTTCAGCGCCCGGTACAGCCCGTCGTCGCCGCGGCTGCCGAGGGAGAGCACAACCGTGTCGACGCCGCCGATGATCCGATCGGCCGCCGTGTGGGCGTTGTAGGCGACGACGGTGTGTCCTTCGATGGCACGCACGCGCGTCGACGGGCTGATTTTCACACCGTTCTTGTACAGCCAGTAGAACACGACGCCCTGCGTGTAGCGGTCGACACGGCTCCCGATCATGAGCCACTTGTGGAGAATCTCGACCTCCTTGCCCTGCGTGGCGAGGAAGTCGGCGATGCTGGGCGTTTCCATGCCGTCGTCTTCGGATACGACCACGACGCGCTGGCCGACCTCGACTGTGCCGGCGAGGACGTCGCGGCCCTGGACCACGTTGGGCTGCTCAGCGCCCGGAACGTCCAGGGTGCGCGGCACCGATCCCGTGGCGACGATGACCGCATCCGGATTCAGACCGAGCACCATCTCCGGCGTGGCCGTGGTGTTGAGGCGCACGTCGACGCGCTGGAGCCGCAACTGCACCTCTTCATAGCGCGTGAAGTCGAGGAAGCCCTCCCGGCGGGGCGCCCGGGCGGCGACCAGCAACTGGCCGCCGATCTCGGCATTCCGTTCCAGGAGAATCACCGTGTGGCCGCGCATGGCGGCGACGCGCGCCGCTTCGAGTCCGCCGGGCCCGCCGCCCACGACGACCACGCGTTTCGGCGCCCGCGCCGGTTCGACGGTCGCCCACACCTTCTCGCGTCCGATGGTCGGGTTGACGGCGCACACCGGCGTCTTCCGCTCCTCGTGAATCATCTGCCCGATGCACGTGTTGCAGCCAATGCACTTGCGGATCTGGTCGAGCCGCCCCTGGCGCGCCTTGCGCGGGAAATCCGGGTCGGCGATCGAGGCGCGGGTCATGCCCACCAGGTCGGCCTGCCCTTCGGCGAGCAGCCGCTCCGCCAGCACGGGGTCGTTGACGCGGCCGGCGTAAATCACCGGCACTTCCACGGCCTGCCGGATTTCCGCGGCGGCGTAAGAAAACGCAGCCAACGGGTACTGCATCGGCGGGACGTAGCTCGGCATGCCCCAGGGCGACCCGACGTCGACACTGAGGAAATCGACCGCGACCGCGTCGCAGATCATCTTCGCCATCTGCTTCATGTCCTCGAGGGTGTAGCCGCCCTCGCGGTACTCATCCGCGCAGATGCGCAGCCCGACCGTAAGCGTCGGGGCGACGTGCTCCCGGATGCGGCGCACGGCCTCAACGACGAAGCGGATGCGGTTCTCGACCGACCCGCCCCATTGGTCGGTGCGCCGGTTGGTGTGCGGCGACAGAAACCACTGTGGCAGCGCTTCGTGCGCGCAGTGGACCTCCACGGCGTCCGCACCCGCGGCGTGGAACGCTTGCGCGGCCTCCCAGTAAGTGTCGAGGATGAACTGGATCTCCTCTTCCTCCAGCTCATGGGGCACCGTGTCGTAGAGGAGGGCGGCCGGCACCGGCGACGGACACATCAGCGACTGCAGATGCGTGAGCTGCATCACGCACACCGCTCCGGCCTCGTGAATCGCGTCGGTGAACTGTTTCACCCGCTCGACGAATTGCGGATGCTTGTAGATCGCGAACCGGATCGCCGCGGCGCCGGGGACGAACTCGTCAGGTCGCCCGGGCGGCAGCGGGCTCGGCAGCAACCAGGTCTGATTGCCGATCCATCCGACCCCGCCCCGCGCCTTTTGCAGGTGATGCTCCGTGAATGCCCGGTCCGGCAATCCATCGGCTCGACCGGCGTTGATCGAGTACGTCGTCTCGGCAATACGGTTCGGCACCGTCATCGCGCCGACGGTAATCGGCGAGAAGAGGTAGTCGAAATCAGCCATCGTGTTCTCCGGAGCGGATGAAGCCCCGCTTTTCGAGGAAACGGACGATCTCTGCCGCGACCGCCGCCGGGCTGCCCTCGACGAACCCTCCGTTCTGTTTCTGCTGTATCCCGCCGGTGAGCAAATGGCTCAGGCGGTCCATCGCCGAGAGTTGCGCGTCGGGTCCGCTGCGGCGCTTGGGCCGCGGCCGAGGCGCCTCGATGGCGACCAACTCGCAGCCCGTGACCTCTGCGCTCTCCCCGGGAATCTCCGTGATCGGGAGGCGAGCGGCGCGGCGGCGCGCCCGC
>JBBITY010000413.1:0-3484 GCA_037440565.1 Desulfurellales bacterium | reverse complement strand
GCCTGCCCATCACGCGCCCCAGCCCGACGATCCCGCCGGCGGCCGATACCTCGCCCACATCCGGGTACATTTCGTACGCGGCCCAGAGGCCGAGCTCGAAGAACGACGGTGACGGAGTGACGGAGTGACGAAGTGACGAAGTTGACACGCCCCCCACGCGGGCTGTGACTTCATCACTGTGTCTCTTCGTTTCTTCGTCCCTTCGATTCGGCGTTGCCTTGTGGCCTCGCGGCTCCGTGGCTCCGTGGCTTGCATCACAGAGCAGCTCGATCCGCTCGCGCGCCGTCAGCCGCCCGTGGCGGTGCTGCCGCTCGACGCCGCGCGGTCCGCCGCCCCCGCGGATTCGGGCCTCGGCGACGCGGAATTCGTCCAGGAGTCGCTGCAATTCAGCGGCGGCGGCGCTCGCGGGCAGGTCGGATGTGGTGTTCATGGCGTGGGGATTATCACGAGGCGAGCAGCCAGCGGCAACCGACCACTTCCGCATGAAGCACCGCCGCTGCGCGTGGCGCGGTTCAGAACCCCGCACGGGTGTGCGGGACGCGGACCGCCGCGACCGTGGCGGGTTCGGATGGATGCCGCCCTTCGCCGGAGCGTCGAGCGCGGGGGTGACGTTCCGCACACAGGCTGAGTCGGGGCGCAGCACTTCCCGCGGATTCGGTGCGGTTTTTGATTGACAGTGCCGGATCGCGGGGGCGAAATCAGGAGTGGGGGGACGCACTGAGTTCGCTGACCTTCAACGCCGCAACGGAACTGGTAAAGGAGGGGCCGATGAACGCGACCCGTTTTCTCGCCGGTGCGGTGCTCGGATGCCGCGGCGCGCTCGGCGTGCTGGCGCAGGTGACGATCGAGACCGTCACGGTCGGAAACCCAGGCAACGCGGGTGATGCGCAGATCGACGGAACATTCGGCCGTGTGGACTACGTGTACGAGATCGGAAGCTACGAGGTTACGGCCGGCCAGTACGCTTCGTTTCTCAATGCGGTGGCCGCGACCGACCCGTACGGGCTCTACAGTCCGCTGATGTGGACGCACGGGCATGGCTGCAAGATCGAGCGCAGCGGCTCGCCGGACAACCACACGTACAACGTAGCGGCGGACTGGGCGAACCGACCGGTGAACTTCGTGTCCTTCGGCGACGCGCTGCGCTTCGCCAACTGGCTCCACAACGGGCAGCCGAGCGGCGCGCAGGACCTGAGCACGACCGAGGACGGCTCGTACTTCCTGGACGGCGCGACAAGCGACCACCAATTGGAGGGTGTTTCCCGCGCGCCGGACGCCACCTGGGTCGTCCCGTCGGAGGACGAGTGGTACAAGGCGGGGTACCACGGGAACGACGGCGCGAGCGGAAACTACTTCTACTATCCGATGAGCGTCGATTTCGGAATCAGCAACGATCTGACGCACCCGGATCCGGGCGGCCACGCGACCTACTACACGCACCCAAACGATTTCACGCTCGGCGCGCCCTACTATCGCACCGAAGTCGGCGCGCACGTGAACAGCGCCAGCCCGTACGGCACGTTCGACCAGGGCGGGAACGTCGTCGAATGGAACGAATCGATCCCGCTGTTCAACGGGCGCGGTCTGCGCGGCGGAGCTTACAACTGGGATAGTGACGGGATGGCCGCGTGGACGCGGCCCATCGAATACCACTCGTCGGACGAGTTCAACGACATCGGGTTCCGCGTGGGGAGAATCGGGTCGCCGGCTTGCCTTGGCGATTTGGACGGCGATTCGGCAGTCGGTCTCTCCGATCTGTCGGCGCTGCTGAGCCACTTCGGGATCGGCGGCGGCATGACGTACGAGAACGGCGATCTCGACGGCGATGGAGACGTGGACCTGGCCGACCTGAGCGAACTGCTGAGCTTGTACGGCACCGCCTGCGGCTAGCGAGAGTCGACGGGCGCCGCTCGACTACGAAAACATCTCGGTCTGCTGGCCCGACTCGGCCGCGTCCCGCTGGGCCTTGATCTGCTGCCACTCTTCCTTGGTGATCGCCACCTCGCGCGCCTGGCTGCCCTTGTAATCGCCGACGATGCCGGCGGCGTACATCTGGTCGATCAGCCGCGAAGCCCGGCCGTATCCGATGTTCAGGCGGCGCTGGAGCAGGCTCACCGAGCCGCGGCCGCTCTCGATCATGATGTCAACTGCGGCATCGAACAGCTCGTCGCGCTCCTCGGCGCCGGCGCTCTCGGCCGACGGCATGCGAATCAGCTCAGGATGGTAGTTCGGCTCGGCCTGCGAGCGCACGTGCTTCACGACGGCGCGCAGCTCCTCGTCGGAAATGAACGTGCCTTGCGCGCGGACGAGCTTGCTGCTGCCCGGCGGCAGGAACAGCATGTCGCCCTGACCCATGAGCACCTCCCCGCCGTTCTGGTCCAGCACGATGCGGCTGTCCAGTCGCGAGGCGACGCGGAACGCGATGCGGCACGGGAGGTTGCTCTTGATTAGCCCGGTGACGACGTTGGCCTGCGGACGCTGCGTGCTGACGATCAGGTGGATGCCCACGGCGCGACTCTTCTGCGCCAGGCGGCAGAGGTAGAACTCGACCTCCTTGGCGCTGGTCATCATCAGGTCCGCCAGCTCGTCGATGACGATGACGACGTACGGCAGGTGCACCGGGATGCGGGCGAACTCGTCGTCAGAGGCGATGTTCATCCGCTCGCGCAGGCCCGCCTCGCCGAGCTTGTTGTAGCCGCGGATGTCCTTCACTCCCGCCTCGGCCAGCAGCTCGTAGCGCTCGTCCATCTTGGTCGCGGCCCAGTCGAGTATGCCCTCGGCCTTGGGCATTTCGGTCACGATCGGGCAGATCAGGTGCGGCACGTCCTTGAACATCGCCAGCTCGACCACCTTGGGGTCGACCAGGATCAGGTTCACCTCCTCCGGCGTGCGCGTCATGAGGATGCTCATGATGATGCTGCCCACGCACACGCTCTTGCCGCTGCCCGTCGTGCCGGCGATCAGCAGGTGCGGCATGGTCGTCAGGTCGGCGATCAGCGGCGCGCCCGAGGCGTCCTTGCCCAGGTGCAGCGGAATCGCGAACCCCGCTACGCGTGCCGGGGCCTCGCGGATCAGCTCCTTGATCCGCACTTTCTCCTTGTCGATGTTGGGCACCTCGATGCCGATCGTGTTCTTGCCGGGAAGCGGAGCCACCACGCGCACCGCCGGCGCCCGCAGCGCCCGCGCCATGTCGTTGGTCAGCGACATGATCTGGCTGACCTTGATCCCCGGCGAGAGCTTCAGCTCGAACACCGTGATCACCGGGCCGGTCTCGATCGCGACGACCTGCACTTCCAGCCGGAACTCGTTGAGCGTCTGCTCGAGAATGTACGCCTTCTCGCGGCACAGGCTCTCGATTGCCGCCTTGTCCACCGGCTCGGCGTCGTCGAGGAGCTGAATGATCGGCAGCTCGTAGTCGCCCACGCGCGTTCGCTGCGGGGGGGCTGGAGCCGGGCGCGCCGTCTTGTCCTCAACGGCGGTCACG
>JBBITY010000412.1:0-3489 GCA_037440565.1 Desulfurellales bacterium | reverse complement strand
GCGCTCCGGAGCGTCCCGCGGAAAGAGGCGCCCGTCCTCGTACAGGACCTCGTCCTCCTCGACGGAGAGCGCCCGCGCAGCAATGCGCATGGCCTTTCTCCGCAGCTCTTGGGCAGCGAGCCACACGGCGCTCCCACCGACGGCGAGCGACCGGCTGCCCATCGTGCCCATCCCGTACGGCACGGCGTCCGTGTCGCTATGCACCACCCGGATATCTTCGAGCGGCAGGCCGAGGCAGTCGGAGACAATCTGGGCAAACGCGGTCTCCGCGCCCTGGCCGTGTGGCGAGGTGCCGGTGCGCACGGTGGCGGTGCCAGTGGGCTCGATCTGGATGGCGGCGGTCTCCCAACCGGCGCGGAGGAATTCCATCCCAGGTGGGATAGACGACGAGGGAAAGCCCGCGCGCCACACGTACGTGGACACGCCCACACCGATGTGGCGATTTCCCCTCCGCAGGCGCTCCTGCTCGCGGCGGAAGCCGCGATAGTCGAGCATTTCGAGGGCCCGGGTGAGTGTGCGGTCGTAGTCGCCGCTGTCGTAGGTGTGGCCGAGGGGGTTCGTGTACGGAAACTGCGCCGGCAGAACGAAGTTGCGCCGCCGCACGTCCACCGGGTCCATGTTGAGCTCGCGCGCCACGAGATCCATCAAGCGCTCGATGTAGTACGCGGCTTCGGCGCGGCCGTAGCCGCGGTACGGGTCGGTGGGTGTCTTGTTGGTGAAGACGCCGGTGATGTCCACCGCCAGCGCCGGGATCCGGTAGCAGCCCGTCATCAGCATCGCGGTTTGAAAGGGCGCGATGGGCGTGAGGACGTGGTGATACGCGCCGAGATCGGCGATGAGACGCACGCGCAAGGCAGTGACGGTGCCATCGCGCCGGACACCCGCTTCCACATACGCGATCTGGCCGCGGCCGTGACTCGTCGCCACCATGTGCTCGCTGCGCTCCTCGATCCACTTGATCGGCCGGCCAAGCCGCCGAGCCAGCACGATGGCCAGCAGCTCCTCCGCATATACGTTGAGCTTGGCGCCGAACGCGCCGCCCACGTCCGGCGCCACGACCTGAATGCGGTGCTCCGGCAGGTCGAGCATCGTGGCGAGCTGGGTGCGAAGGAGGTGGGGACCCTGCGTGGACATCCAGATGGTAAACCGGCCGTCGCCCGCGTGGTACTGGGCCACTACGCCGCGCGGCTCCAATGGATTGGGAATCAGGCGCTGGTTCTCCATGCGCTGGCGGACGACGATGTCCGCGCCTCCAAAGGTGTCGTCCACAGCGCCCAGGGGGATGCGGTACGCGACGTTGGTTCCGAACTCCTCGTGAATGACTGGCGCATTGGCCTTCAGCGCCGCCTCGGGGTCGACGACCGCCGGCAGCGGTTCGTAGTCCGCTTCGATGAGCGCAACCGCGTCGGCGGCGATGTACGGATCGGTGGCGACGACGGCCGCAACGGCTTCGCCCGCCAGGCAGACCTTGTCCACGGCCAGCGGATAATGGGCGGGGACTTTGAGGTCCGGAATGACGGCCTCGACGGGAAGCGGCCGAGTCAGCGGCCGGATATCCCGCCCGGTGCAAGCCGCGACGACGCCTGGCACCGCCAGCGCCGGCGCCACATCGAGGCGCGTGATCCGCGCGTGTGCATGCGGGCTGCGCAGCACCTTCAGGTGCAGCAGGTCAGGCAGGCGGATGTCGTCGACATAGGTGCCGCGCCCGGCGAGCAGGCGCGGATCCTCCCGGCGCTGCACGCGCGCACCGATCCCCGATGCCGCTCGCGTCCCTCCCTCCCCCGTCATCGGCCGGCCATCGCGCGCGCCGCAGACCGAACCGCGGCGACGATGTGCTGGTAGCCCGTGCAGCGGCACAGATTGCCGCGAAGCGCTTCGCGTATCTCGTGCTCGCACGGATTGGGGCTATCGCGGAGGAGTTGATACGCGGTCAAAATCATTCCCGGTGTACAAAAGCCGCACTGCAAGCCGTGCTCCGCCAAAAAACCCTCCTGGATCGGATGCAATGCCTTTCCCCTTCCCCCAAAAGGGGGCGCGGGGAAATGTTCTCGCGGATGATCTGCCAGCCCTTCGATCGTGAGCACCTCGGCGCCGTCGGCCTGGACCGCCAGCACGGTGCACGACTTGACCGCTTTGCCATCGAGGATGACAGTACAGGCGCCGCACTGGCTGGTGTCGCAGCCAACGTGGGTGCCGGTGAGTCCGAGGTGATCCCGAAGGAAGTGGACCAGCAGCAGTCTCGGCTCCACTGCCGCGGTCTGTTCGACTCCGTTCACCCGCAACGCGATGTCGATCACGTCGTTCGCTCCAGCCGCAAGAGGAGAACCGCGGCCGGCTTATCCCACGTGGGGTGCCGAGGAGTCAATGCACCTCTTCCTCGGGAGCGAGTGCTTTGACAAGCCCGCGTGCGGCCGGATTTTTTCTCTGGCTGTTCGCCAGAATTTGTGGGTGCCGCCCTGGCGGCTCATGCCCAAGAAAACCCATGCCGGACCCGCTCTTTTGCCGCGATACGGGAATGACGACGAGGCGCAACGCTGACGCTGTTCACCCACAGATCCTGCCGAAGAGGCTTTTCTCTTGCGGGGTGCCTCCGCTTCCGAATCGCGGCCGCTTGTGTGGGAACTTTCCATAGGCGAGGATGCCGCTATGCAGCTCAATGGAATCGCCCATGTGTACCTGACGGTGAGGGATTTTGCGCGCTGCCGGCCTTTCTACGAAAAGCTCCTGAGCTTTTTCGAGATGCGGTGTCTGGTGCGGACGGACACGCTCCTGTACTATGTAGGGAGTCGGACCGGGATCGGCATTCGGGCCGCGAGTCCCGCCCACGCGAACACCGCATTCGACCAGAACCGCGCCGGTCTGCACCATCTCTGTTTCCGCACCCGGAGTCGGGAAGACGTGGAGGCGATCCACGTGTTTCTGCAAGAGATCGGCGCGCGCATCGTCCACCCGCCGCGCGAGGACGATTGGGCGCCCGGCTACTACTCCGTGCTGTTCGAGGATCCCGACGGCCTTCGGCTCGAAGCCAACTACGTTCCCGGCAAGGGCAACCTGGACCCGGCGATCACACTGCCGCTGCCAGAAGACATTCAGGCACGCCTGAGCGCGCGGTAGCATAGACGGAAGAGGAGGCTCGGGAGTGGTCGTGCGAGAACATTTTTCGTCGGCGAGCGTCTGCGAAGCCCTGTATCCGAGAGCAGCCGCGCCACCATTGCGCGCGTACCGGTCCGCCGTCGTTCTCGTTCTCTTGGGCGTGGTCGTGCCGGCGTGTTCCGCGTCACGATCGAGTGAACCCCCTCGCGCTGGTGTCGACCAGACGGTGGCCGCGCTCGTCGAGTCGCTTGCCAGCGACAACGAGGATGAACGGGACCACGCCGTGAGCGCGCTGGTGGCCCTCGGGCCGACAGCGATCGATTCCCTCAAGGATGCACTGAATCATCCGGATGAGGATGTGCGGCTCGGCATCGTCGAGGCGGTCGCCGAAATGCG
>JBBITY010000411.1:0-3497 GCA_037440565.1 Desulfurellales bacterium | reverse complement strand
CGGCTCGTCCATCGCCCGCGCCAGCGACTTCACCAGGTCGGTCACGTAGCAGAAGCTGCGCGTCCGCGACCCGTCGTCGTACACGGTGAGCGGTTCCCCGCGTAGCGCCTGGGCCACGAAGTTCGTCACCACACGCCCGTCATCGGCACGCATGCGCGGACCGTACGTGTTGAAGATGCGGCAGATCCGGGTCGCGACGCCGTGATAGCGGTGGTACGCCATGGTCATCGCCTCGGCGAAGCGTTTCGATTCGTCGTATACGCCGCGCGGGCCGACGGGGTTGACGTTGCCCCAATAGGACTCCGGCTGCGGGTGGACCTGCGGATCCCCGTAGACCTCCGAGGTCGACGCCAACAGAAAACGCGCGCCCTTGGCCCGCGCCAGCCCGAGTGTCTTGTGCGTGCCGAGGGCGCCGACCTTGAGCGTCTGGATCGGTTTGCGCAGGTAGTCGACGGGGCTGGGCAGCGATGCGAGGTGGAAGATCTTGTCGATCGGCCCGTCGACGTAGATGTACTCGGTGACGTCGTAATGGATGAAATGAAAGCGCCGGTTGCTGAGCAAGTGCGCGATGTTGCGCGGGTGACCGGTCGACAGGTTGTCGAGGGCAATCACCTCGTGTCCATCTGCCAGAAGCCGCTCCACCAGGTGCGAGCCGATGAAGCCGGCGCCGCCGGTGATGAGAATTCGTTCCATCAGCCGCTGCGCACGGGGGGCCGGCCGATAGCGTAGTAGATGAACCCCAGGTCGCGCATGCGCGACGGTTCGTACAGGTTGCGGCCGTCGAAGATGACCGGCTGGCGCATCAATGTGCGCATGCGTTCGAAGTCGGGGTGCTTGAACTCCTGCCACTCCGTGACGATGAGCAAGCCGTCCGCACCGCGCAGGGCGTCGTACGACACCTCGTGATAGCGGAGCCGATCGCCGAACAGGCGGCGCGCCTGCGGCAGCGCGACCGGATCGTGCGCGCTGATGCGCGCCCCCTTTTCCAGCAACGCCTCGATCACGGTGACCGCAGGCGCTTCCCGCATGTCGTCGGTTCGCGGCTTGAACGACAAGCCCCAGACCGCCAGCTCTGCATCCTTTACCTCCCCGCCGAAATGCTGGACGACCTTGTCGAACAGCACGCGCTTCTGCGCGGCGTTGACAGCATCGACGGCGCGCAATATCTGCGGCGGCACTCCGTTTGCCTCGGCCATGCAGATGAGGGCCTTCACGTCCTTGGGAAAACACGACCCGCCGTATCCGACGCCGGGAAAGAGGAACGACGATCCAATGCGCCGATCCAGCCCTACCGCCCGGCGCACGTCTTCCACGTCGCTGCCCAGCGCCTCGCACAGGTTGGCGATCTCGTTGATCAACGAGATCCGCGCCGCCAGCATGGCATTGGCCGCGTACTTGCTCATCTCGGCGCTCTCCGGACTCATGACCAGTATGGGATTGCCGGTCCGTACGAACGGCTCGTACAGCTCCTTCATGATGGCCGTCGCCCGCTCGCTCCGACTGCCGATGATCACCCGATCCGGTCGCTGAAAGTCATCGATCGCCGCGCCTTCCTTGAGGAACTCGGGATTCGATACCACATCGACCTCGTGTGTGGTGCGGGAACGAATCAGCCGTTCGACCTGTGCGGCGGTACCGACGGGGACCGTGCTCTTGTCCACAACGACCAGGTACCCCGCCACCGCGTCGGCAATCTCCACCGCCACGTCCATCACCGCGCGCAGATCCGCTTCTCCGTTCGTCGCCTGCGGGGTACCGACGGCGATGAAACACACCCGCGCCCGCCGCACGGCGTCGCGCAGGTCGGTCTGAAACGTCAGCCGTTGCTGAGCGACGTTGCGGCGGATCAACTCTTCGAGGCCCGGTTCATAGATCGGGACCTCGCCGCGGCGCAACGTGGCGATCTTCGCGGCATCGTTGTCGACGCAGACCACGTCGTTCCCGCTTTCCGCGAAACAGGTCCCGGCCACCAGGCCCACATACCCGGTTCCAATGACGCACAGTCTCAAGTGACTCCCTCCGCGATTTGGTACAAAAAAAGGCCTGCCGGCGTGAAACCGAGTCAGACCCCGCTGTTCACAGATCTCCTGGCGTCCCGGCGGCACGCATAGCCGCGGTCGCCCCTGATGTCAATTATCGCCGGTGGCGCGCAAGACCGCGTCGACTCGATACACCGCCTTGTTCTGCGACTCGTGATAGGTGCGCACCAGCAGCTCTCCCAGGAGCCCCATGGTGATGAACTGAAGACCCATGATGGTCAGCAAAATCCCGAGCAGCACCAACGGCCGGTCGCCGATCTTGACCCCCAGGTAGAGGCGTTCGAAGCCCAACATGCCGACAATGATCAGCCCCACCGTGGTCGACAGCAACCCGACCACACCAAAGATGTGGATCGGGCGCGTCGAGAAGCTGGACAGGAACTTGACGGTCAGGAGGTCGAGAATCACTCGGACCGTGCGCGACATGCCGTATTTCGAGACGCCGGCGACGCGCGGCCGGTGAGCAACCGGCAGCTCGGCGATGCGGGCACCAAGGTCGTCGAGCAGGGCGGGAATGAAGCGATGCATCTCCCCGTACAGACGGAGGCTGCGCGCCAGATCCCCGCGCATGAGTTTCAGCGTGCATCCGTAATCGTGCAATCGGACACCGGTGATCAAGCCGATCAGCCAGTTGGCGATGTGAGACGGGAGACGCCGCGTCAGCCAAGGGTCGCGCCGGTGGACCCGCCAGCCCGCCACCAGGTCGTAGCCCTCGCGCCGCTTCGCCAACAGCGCAGGGATGTCCGCGGGGTCGTTCTGCCGGTCCCCGTCAATCGTCACCACGTCCGCACCCGTCGAGTGCGCCAGTCCGGCCGCCAGCGCCGCCGTCTGGCCGTAATTGCGGCTCAGCTTCACGACGACTACGTGCGGGTCCCGTCCCTGCAGCGCCACCAAGCGCTCAAAGCTGCCGTCGCGACTGCCGTCATCGACAAAAAGCACCTCGTAGCGCAGGCCGGTCGCCCGCAGGGCCGCATCGAGTTCCTGGTACAATCCATCCAGGTTCTCGACTTCGTCGTGGATCGGCACCACAACCGACAGATCCACGCTCATCCGCCGTCGATGTCAGTCAGGCTGACGAACTGCCGGAACCGGCGCTCGATCATTTCCGTGCTGAGCGACTGCAACCGGCGATGGCTGAAGTCCTCGACCACGAACGACGCCATGACACTGCCGTACACGATGGCTCGCCGCAGCCCCGCCGGCGAGGTATCGCCGGAGCGGGCGAGCTGCCCCATGAAGCCGCCGGCGAAAGCGTCGCCGGCGCCGGTTGGATCGAACACCTCCTCGAGGGGAAACGCCGGCACCGCGAAGATCGAGTTGGTAGAAAACTGGATGACGCCGTACTCGCCGCGCTTGACCAGCAAGGTCTTCGGGCCCATCTGCAGCACGTGGCGTGCCGCCCGCACCACGTTGCGTTCCCCGCTGATCAAGCGCGCCTCCTCGTCGTTGATGACCAAG
>JBBITY010000410.1:0-3498 GCA_037440565.1 Desulfurellales bacterium | reverse complement strand
CCGGAATTCTCACCTTCAGCGTCTCGGCCCGCTCGACCTCTCCCCTGCCGCCGCACTCCGGACAGGGTTTGTCGATGACGCTGCCGCGGCCTTGGCACGTGGCACAGACTGACACCTGCTGAAACATGACCCCGCCCTCGCGCCGGCTGCGCGCGCGCTGGCCCGTGCCGTTGCAGGCGGCACAGCGCTTCGCTCCCGTCCCGGCCTTGGCGCCCGATCCGCCGCACGCCGGACAGGTAGCCGGCCGGGTGAGGCGGATGGTTTCCTCGCCCCCCTTGGCGACGCGTTGGAGGGGAATCACCAGCTCGACCTCTATATTGGGACCCTGGACCGGCCGCGTGCGGGGGCGCCGGCCGAAGAAGCGGCTGAAGATTCCCTCGCCCATATCGAAGCCAAGGCCGCCGAAGAGATCATCGAAGTTGATGCCGCCGTACAGGTCCTCCGGCGAGAACCCGGCCACGCCGGCGAAACCACCCGCATCGTAATCCGCGCGCTTCTTCGGGTCCGAGAGCACGGGATAGGCCTCCGCGATCTCGCGAAAGCGCTCCTCTGCGTCGGCTGCCTTGTTGCGGTCGGGGTGATAGCGAAGCGCCAACTTGCGAAAGGCGTCCTTGATCGCCTTCTGATCGGCGTCGCGCGCGACGCCGAGCACCTCATAGTAATCCCGCTGTCCAGCAGCCATCGTTGGTCAATTCAGGCTCACACGGCGCACTCGCGGCAGTCGTGGCGAGCTCCTTCATCGACCAACGACAGGGTTTGCCCCGGACGCGAGCCGTAGCGATACACCGAAACGCCCTTGAGACGCAGTTGCCGCGCCAGGAGGTAGACCTCGCGCACGGCGCTCACCGGCGCGTTTTCAGGGAGGTTCACCGTCTTCGACACCGCCGCGTCGACGTGCCTCTGAAAGGCGGCCTGCATGCGCACGTGAATCTCGGGTGCGATCTCGAGGGCGATGGGAAAACGCCGGCGCAGCTCGGCTGGTAGGCCTTCAACCTCGCGGATGGAGCCGCAGTGGCGGATCGCGGTCAGCGCCGCTTGACCGGCGGCCCCGAGCGGGGTCAGCGCCGCTGCGACGATCGGATTGATCTCCACTAGCCGGCGCCCGTCCAACACGCGGCGCGCGATGGCGAGGGCGAAGAAGGGCTCGATGCCACTCGACGTCCCGGCGAGGAGGCTCACCGTTCCGGTCGGCGCCACGCACGTCACGCTCGCATTGCGCAGCGCTGACAGGCCCCGGCCTGGCCAGATGCTCTGCCCGAAGGCGGGAAACGAGCCCCGGCGCTCGCCGAGGGCGATCGAAGCATTGCGCGCCTCCCGGGCGAGAAACTCGGCGATGCGCTCCCCGACGCCAAGTCCTTCGTCCGAATCATACGCGATGCCGAGCCGCGCCAAGAGATCCGCCAGACCCATGACGCCGAGACCGATCTTGCGCGTCCGGCGCGTGGCGGTTGCGATCTCCGGGAACGGGCAGCTCGACACCTCGATGACGTTGTCGAGGAAGACGACCCCGTCATGAACGGCTGCGCCGAGGCGGTCCCAGTCCACATCGCTGCCGGCCGCGAATGCCGCCAGATTCACCGACCCGAGCACGCAGGACTCGTACGGGAGCAGCGGCTGTTCGCCGCACGGATTGGTGGCTTCGATCGCTCCCAACGCGGGCGTGGCATTGTGCCGGTTGATCTCGTCGAGGAACAAGAGGCCAGGATCGCCGGTCGCCCATGCGGCGTCGACGATCGCTTCGAACAGGACGCGTGGATCGACCGAGCGCACGGTGCACTTGCTGCGCGGGTTGCGTAGAGCGAAGGGCGTTCCGGCATCCAGCGCGGCGAAGAACTCATCGGTGACACCCACCGAGAGGTTGAAGTTCTCCAGCCGCCGCGGCGCGCGCTTGGCGTCGATGAACTCCTCGATGTCCGGGTGATCGACCCGCAGGACCGCCATGTTCGCCCCGCGTCGGCGCCCGCCGCGCCGGATCACCTCCGTCGTGTGGTCGAAGAGATCCATGAACGAGAGCGGCCCGGAGGTCACGCCGCCAGTGGAACTGACGCGGTCCTCCCGCGGGCGCAAGGCACTGAACGAAAATCCGGTTCCAGCGCCGGTCTGGTGCAGCCGCGCCATCTGGCTCAAGGCGGCGAAGATCGACTCGAGATTGTCTTCGATCGGCAACACGAAGCACGCCGCAAGCTGGCCGCCGGGAAGTCCCGCGTTCATCAGAGTCGGCGAGTTTGGCAGGAACTCGAAGCGCGCCATCCGTTCGAGGAAGCGCGCCTCCCAGAAGGCCTCGTCTTCGCCGAAGGCGCGCGCCGGTTCCGCCACGGCGGCCGCCACCCGCTCCAGCATGCCCGACGGATCCTCCGCAATGCGGCCGTCGGCATCGCGCCGGAGGTACCGCTCCTCGAGCACCGTCAACGCGCTAGGTGAGAATGCAGGGGTCATGTGCCGCCGCACTTCGCCGCGAGATATGCCATGCAGCCGTTCAAAGTCGCCAGCGCGGCGTAATCGGCTTCGGAAATGTCGACGCCCGAGGCTTCCAGGGGTTGCGGTGGTAGTCGCCTTGCAGAAACGGCTTCGTCCCGTTGGCCAGCCGTGTCGGCCCGTTCGCCGGGAAGGTCCCGAAACCGCGCAGCAGCTCGGCCAGCCGATCGAACGGGCTCAGTCGGTTTTCGAACTTGACCGCGTCGCCGTCGAGGTCGTTCAAGCGATCCGGCAGCGCGCCGGGGAGGTCGGTGAGATGCCGGCCATAGATGTCTTTCTGGTCGAAGCCCGGAGCAATGTCGTAGATGCTGTCGTACACGCCGCGATAGAGAAGAAAGAGCCGCATGCGGTCGATGCCGGGCAGGCCGTAGTCGAACCGGTCCAGCAGTCGGCCCCGATCCAGCACCTGCGCGTCGAACCGCAGCTTGAACGTGTTGCGCTGCTGGACGAAGGCGTACTGATCACTGTCGCGGTGTCGGATCAGGTTTTGGGCCGACAGGTTACCCGACAGTTCGAAGGGCCCGTACCGCGGCAGGGCCTGTGCAGCGGTTCCTGAGACCACCACGAGAAGCACGCCGATTCGCCAGCTGTCGCGCAATACACCGTGCCGCATAGTCACACCCTTCCCCCTGCAACCGCACGCGTCGCGTCGTGCAGCATATGTGCCACGCGAAACGCAACATCTCGCACACGCCAGCATGAGCTGGGAACGGAAGGGTCATTTCCAGCATTGCGAACACAGGACCCCCTTTTTCTCCCGCACCACATGCCGGCGTCGCGGGAGCTCCGCCCTCCAAGAAAGCTGGTTCGGCGTCGCCCAACCGACGGCGATCGTCGAAGCAACGGGGCGAGCTGGCGGCAGCGCCGACCACTGATGGCGTGTCGAGGCCAATCCTTCACTCCTTCCTGCCATAGGCGTCGTCTCGCACGCCGGCAAGTAGCTTCAATGGGGCCGCGGCTGATCAGCCGCGGAGATGCCGCGCTTGGTGGAAGAACGGCGGAGGAAATAGCGCTTCAATGGGG
>JBBITY010000409.1:0-3501 GCA_037440565.1 Desulfurellales bacterium | reverse complement strand
AGCCGATCAGGACTGCCGCTACGAGCCGGGACGTAGTCATCGAACGCTGCAGGCAGCGGGCACCCGACATCCGCAGGCTAGGTGTGCGTAGGATTACGCTGTTCGGTTCCTTGGCGCGCGGAGAAACGAACGCCGGCAGCGACGCGGACTTGCTGGTCGAGTTCGAGCCGGGCGGCAAGAGCTTCGATCGTTTCCTCGCCCTTTCGGACTTGCTCGAGCACCTGCTCGGGCGGCTGGATCACGCACAGTTCGCCGCTTTCTGCTTCGTCTTTGCGATGATGGTGAGCTGCTTGGGTCAGCCGCTGTACCCGAGGGAAAGGACGTGCGCCCCCCTTCGCGCCGGGCCCAGCTATGCAGCGTGAAGCAGAAACTCTTGCCGTCGACGACATATGCAAACCGGTACCTGTAGCGGTGCGCCGAGCCGGCGACCGCCTCGGGAATCTGCCGGAGCACGATTTCAGCGAAGGCGTTCTCTGCGTAAACGATGCGGGTACGAACGAGGGGTGTCGCCTTCATGTCGGGGACTATCCCGACACCGGCGGCGCGTTGTTAACGCCTACAACCCTGGGGCTGAGCTGCTAGTCTACCGGGTAGACGGGCTACGCCGGGACGAGCCGCAACGGGAGGCGCGTGACGCCGCGGAAGACGATGCTGGGGTGCAGCGGCAGCGGCGCATCGTCGGTGCGCTCGAAGGCGCGGGTGCGATTGAGAAGCGCTTCCAACGCCACTTGGGCTTCCAGGCGCGCGAGATTCGCCCCCAGGCAATAGTGCGGGCCGAAGCCGAAGGCGAGGTGGTGGTTGCCCTGCCGCCCGATGTCGAAGCGATCCGCATCGGGGAAGACCTGCTCATCGCGGTTGGCCGAACCGAGCCAGGACACGACGACCTGGCCGGCACTGATGCGCTGGCCCTCGAGCTCGACGTCGCGCGTGGCGCGACGGGGATCGAGCTGCACCGGTGAAGAATAGCGCAGCACCTCCTCGATGGCTGAGCCGACGAAGCCCGGCTCGGCGCGCAGGCGGGCCAACTGCTCCGGGTGCGCGAGCAATTCGATCACGGTGTTCCCGATCAACGTGGTCGTCGTCTCGTTGCCGGCGACCAGGAGCAAGACGAGCATCTGGAGCATCTCGTCGTACGTGAGCCTGGAACCTTCCAGCTCGGCCTGCACGAGTCCGGTTAGCAGGTCCTCGCGCGGGTGGCGCCGCCGTTCCTCGGCCAGTGCGGCGAAGTACACGCCCATTTCGCGCAGCAGCGTGGCGAGCCGCTCCACGCGCTCGGGCCTCGGCGGAACGAAGAGCGCGTTGCCGAGGTTCTCGACCGCCAGATCCGACCAGTGCTTGAACTGCTCGCGGTCTTCACGGGGATGCCGATGATCTCGGCGATGATGATCACAGGAAGCGGGTAAGCTAACGATTCGACGAGGTCGACCTCGCCCCGCTCCAGCGCCGCGGACACGAGCTGGTCCGCGACCTCGCGCATGCGCGGTTCGAGCCGGCGGATGATGCGCGGCGTGAAAGCTTGATTGACCAGGCCGCGCAGCCGCGTGTGTTCCGGTGGATCCTGGCCGAGCATGCTCGGCGGAGGAAACTGTGCCGGGTCGACGCCGGGCGGCAGCGGCAGGCGGCTCGACCAGGTTTCGGCGTCTTTCAGGATCGCCTGGATGTCGGCGTAGCGGAACACCGAGACGATCGGCAGTCCCGGATGCGGGTAGACTGGATGCTCGCGCCGCGCCCGCGCGAAGACCGGAAACGGATCGCGCCGGGTCTGTTCGTCAAACGGATCGAAGGTAAATGCGTCGCCCATTCCCGGTTCCAAGCCGACAGAAGCTCACCACATCGCGGGCTCGCGCCCCCGACTCAAAGACAAAGGTTCCCTTTTCGTCACGCCCGCGAAGAGCCTGCCACCGCGAAGGCGTGGGGCGGTCATCCGGGCGGGAAGGATGGGAGGCCCAGATCCTGGATTACCGCTCCCCGCCTTTGCGAGGACAAGTTTCGCGGGAATGAGGGACGCGGGAATCTTCGCGAAAGACAAGATTCAGACCGTTTGTAATACAGACCGCAAGGATCTCGGAGCTGTTGGGTCGAGGGCACAGAATGGCATTCCGACGCTACCGGGTTGCGTCTCGGGGGCACGACTCGGTGTCCTCGGTGCCTCTGTGGTCCATGATTGTCGGTCAGTTCAGGCCAATGGCGCGGTCGGCGGCTTCGGGATCGAGGTCCTCGAACTGGATGATCTCGAGGGCCTCGAACCCCTTGCGGATGCGCGGCGTGAGCAGGCCGAGCTTCTTGATGTTGGGCACCACGCGGGTGAACAGCAGTTGTCGGAACGTCCGCATCGGGGGAGAGGACAGCACAATCTGGCGCACTTCCTCGGCGTCCCAGCCGAAGTAGTGTGCGATCTGCTCGCCGACGAGGCGGTCGCGCATCAGGTGGCAGGCTTCGACGACGAAGTCTTCGCGGTCGCGCCGCTCGTCCTCGGCCATGTCGGCGTAGTAACCCTTGAGCGAGATCACGCCGAAGGCCACGTGCCGCGACTCGTCCTTCATCACGTAGTGGAGGAGGTCCTTCACCAGTGGCTCGACGGCCATCTGGTACATGCTGGCGAAGGCGGCCATCGCCAGCCCTTCCACGAGGATCTGCATGCCCAGGTACTTCATGTCCCAGCGGCTGTCGACCATCAGCGCGTCGATGATGACGAACTGTCGAGGATGATCAGGTCGAGCAGCTTCTTCAGGTTGGGGTTGATCGGCCACTGCCATTCGAGCTTTTCGTTCAGGTAGCGGCTGAAGACCTCGACGTGGCGCGCCTCGTCCATGGTCTGCGTCGCGGCGTAGTACTTGGCGTCCATCCACGGCACCGCCGCCGCCAGTTGTGACGCGACGATCAGCGCGCCCTGCTCGCCGTGCATGAACTGAGAAAGCTGCAGCGAGACGGTGGCGTGCCGGAAGCGCCTGCGCTCCTTGGCGTCGAGCTTCTTGAACGGTCCGTAGTCCTGCAGTGGATTGAACGCTTGCGGAATGATCTCGCCTTCCGGATCGACGGACGTGCCCCAGTTGAGCTGGGTCGTGCCGTTCCACTGCTCTCGCTTGGCCTTTTCGTACAGATCGCGCAGACCTTCTTTGACGCTGCCGTAGTTCCACGCGTAGGTCGTGTCGAAGGCCGTGAGGATGCTCTCGAACTCGGCCTTGGTGTCTTGTGCGGCATTCCCACCCGCAGGATCGAGCATAGTGCTTCTCCTTATCTGCGACGCGCCCCCCAGTTCTGAACGCCTGTTCAGGATGCTACCTGCGCTCCGGGGGCGCGTCAACGGGGTGCCCCCCCCGAGGGGGTAGGTTGTTCATTGTTCGGTTGTTGGTTGTTACGAGCGCTCCCAACGCGTCCCCCTTAACAGCGTAACAACCTTCCGGTCGTTCTCTTCTCGCGCAGGGGCGCCAGCCTCGCATCTGATCATCAGAGTCGATTCTCAATCCTTTCGTCTCATGCGGGCTGCGCCCTGCGCCCAGG
>JBBITY010000408.1:2881-3522 GCA_037440565.1 Desulfurellales bacterium | reverse complement strand
CTGCTCGCATACCAGTTGTCGTCGACATACACCCAGTACAGGCCGTCGTAGAAAAAGTAGTTGGCATCCGCCCGGGGGTCGTAGTAGACGGGATACCCAGGGACGAGTACGAGATTCGGATAGGAGGAGAAATTGATGCCGATGCTGAGGCCGGGTTCTCTCACCGCCAGGCCGAAACTGACCTGGGCATTGGCAGAGGTCAGCCACCCCAGCGCCATCGCAACTACGACAAGAACGCGCTGCATGTTCCTTGCTCCTGACTGCCCTACCGGTCCCTGCCGGATATCGCAGCGCCGACAGACGCGCAAAGCAACTGCAAAGTCCGCCGCCGGGCTCTGCAACTCCGACTATTGAGACTCTGGTCACAGAAGGACGGCAATCGAAGGAACGGGCATGCGAGGTCGCATCACTGGCGAGTCATCGACGCGCTGGCTCGCGTGGCTCGTCGGCGCGGCCCTGCTGGGCGGAGTCGTGCTCGTGGCCTTGCGATTCTCCGAAGCGGAGGAATTCGCGCGGCTCGCCGAGCGGGCACATCCGCGCTGGCTTGCGCTCGCGGTGCTGCTCCAGGCGGCAACCTATCTCGCCGAAGGCGCAATCTGGCGCACCGTCGTGCGCGCCGGCCACGGTGCCCTCTCCGTCCC
>JBBITY010000408.1:251-2836 GCA_037440565.1 Desulfurellales bacterium | reverse complement strand
TTGACCAGACGGTGCCGACGGGTGGCGTGAGCGGAACGATACTGTACGTCGAGGGTCTGCAGCGCTCGGGCGTTCCGCGCGGAGTGGCCCTGGCCGGCGTGGTCGTATCGACGTTCTCGTACTACACGGCTTACGCGCTGTGCCTCGCCCCGGCCATCGTGTATGCGGCGACGCTGGGCGATCCGATCGGTGCCACGATGAGCGTGGGTGTGGCATTCCTCATGGTCAGCACCGCATTCGCGGCCGTCGTGCTGTGGCACTCGGGGGCCGAGCCGGGTCCCATGGCAAGGCGTGTGGCGCGCGTACCGTTCCTGCGCAGCGCCCTTGGGTTGCTGCAGGAGGCCGACCCCGCGGTCGCGCACGCGCCGCGCGTCCTGGTGCGGGCGCTTCTCCGGCAAATCGCGATCGTGTGTCTCGACGCGGGAACGATCTGGGTCGCGCTGCGTGCGGTCGGGGCAGCCGCGTCGATCGAAGCCGTGTTCGTGAGCTACATGTTCTCCTCACTGTTCCGCACGCTGAGCTTCGTGCCGGGAGGCCTCGGCACCTTCGAGGCGGCTTCCGTCTTCATGCTGCGGAGCCTGGGAATACCGGTCTCGGCCGCTTTGTCCGCGACGCTGATCTTTCGCGGCCTGAGCTTCTGGCTGCCGATGATCCCCGGATTGCTGTGGGCGCGGCGCCTCACGAGGTACTGATATCATGCCGTGCGGAGCGGAATGAGCGTGCCATGAGCGGTGACGCCTCGACCCCGTACTCGGCCTCGCATCCCTTCCATGCGGAGGTGTCGCGGCATGTCTGGGAAACCAGGTACCGCTATCGCGACCCTGCGGGTCGTGGCGATCAGACGATCGAGGACAGCTGGCGCCGCATCGCGCGGGCGCTGAGCGGCGTCGAGCCGCGCAACGAAAAAACCTGGGAGCAGCGGTTCTTCGGGATTCTCGAAGGCTTCAGGTTCCTGCCCGGCGGGCGGATCCAGGCCGGGGCGGGCACGCATCGCCACGTCACGCTGTTCAACTGCTTCGTCATGGGGACGATCGAGGACTCCATGGAGGGCATCTTCCGTGCCCTGCACGAGGGTGCGATCACGATGCAGCAGGGCGGCGGCGTCGGCTACGACTTCTCCACGCTGCGGCCGCGCGGCATGCACGCCAGGGGCGTCGGCGCCATTGCCTCCGGGCCCGTCTCCTTCATGGGCGTCTGGAACGCCATGTGCGCGACCCTCCTGTCGACGGGCGCACGGCGCGGCGCCATGATGGCGACGCTGCGCTGCGACCATCCCGACATCGAGGAATTCGTCCAGGCGAAGCGCGCCCCCGGCGCCTTGCGGCACTTCAATCTCTCGGTGCTGGTGAGCGACGCGTTCATGTCCGCGGTGCGGACGGATCAGGATTGGCCGCTGGTGTTTCCCGCTGCCGTAGGCGAGTCCGAGGGCGAGACTCTGCTGCGCGAGTGGTCCGGTCGGGACGCCCCCGTGCGCTGCCGCGTTCACCGGCGGGTGCGGGCGCGTGACCTCTGGGGCATGATCCTGCGCGCGACCTACGACCACGCCGAGCCGGGCGTGCTGTTCGTCGATCGCATCAACCGCCTCAACAATCTCTGGTATCGCGAGCGGATCACGGCGACCAACCCCTGCGGCGAGATTCCACTTCCACCCTACGGCGCCTGCGACTTAGGCTCCCTGAACCTGACGCAGTTCGTCCGTGATCCCTTCGGGTCGAACGCGAGGATCGACGAGGCGGAGCTCATTGCGACGACCGAGGTCGCGACGCGCCTGCTCGACAACGTCATCGACGTCTCGCGCTTTCCGCTCACGCCGCAGCAGGAATCCGCGCGCGGGTCGCGGCGGATCGGACTCGGCATCACGGGGCTCGGTGACACGCTGATCATGCTCGGCCTGCGCTACGGCCAGGATGCGGCGCGCAGCCTCGCCGCCCGGCTGATGCAGCTGATCTGCCATGCGGCCTACCGCACGTCGATCGAGCTGGCGCGCGAGAAGGGGCCGTTTCCCCACTTCGATCGGGACCGGTTCCTGCAGGGCCCGTTCATTGCCGCGCTCCCGACCGACATCCGCGCGGGGATCGCCGAGCACGGCCTGCGGAACAGCCACCTGCTGGCGATCGCGCCGACGGGAACCATCAGCCTGCTGGCCGGCAATGTCTCGAGCGGTCTCGAGCCGGTGTTTGCCGCGGCCTACGAGCGCAAGGTGCTCAACGAGGATGGCACCACGACGACCTTCCCGCTCGTGGATTACGCCGTCGGCCTGTGGCGCCGGCTCACGGGCCGGCAGGACGCTGTCCCGCCGGGCTTCGTCCCGGCGTCCGAGCTCGCGCCCGCGGAGCAGCTGGCGATGCAGGCGGCGCTGCAGCCGCATGTCGACAATTCCATCTCGAAGACCATCACGATCCCGGGCGACTACCCCTTCGAGGCATTCATGGGCATCTACGACGCCGCCTTCGACATCGGGCTCAAGGGCTGCACGACCTTCCGGCCCAACCCGATCACCGGTGCCATCGTGACAGCAGCGGGCGCGGCAGAATCGGCCGCGCATTGCTGCACGCTGGAGCGCGAGCCGGACTGAGGCAGGGCGG
>JBBITY010000408.1:0-233 GCA_037440565.1 Desulfurellales bacterium | reverse complement strand
CCTGGCAGGGACTGTCCGAACGGCTGTCGAATATCGTGCTTCGTTCATGGTGCCCGCTCCGTATACTCCGCTTGGCGCACTGAGGGCAGCCATGGATCCCGGTACTCGTCATCGCAGGGCCATCGTCAACGGTGCCGCCAGGGCGCGGGCCGCGGCGCGCGCGGCGTGGCACGCGCGCAGCCTCGGGCTCACGCTGCTGGGCGGCACGCTGCTGGGCTGCGCCACGCACGCGC
>JBBITY010000407.1:0-3526 GCA_037440565.1 Desulfurellales bacterium | reverse complement strand
CCGGATTGAGTCCACCACCTTGACCCTGATAAGGGCCCCAGTGAGGAATCGCGATGAGCCAGCGCGCCGACGGGCGGCAGTCGGGACAGTCACGCCCGGTGATCATCACCCCCGACTTCATCCGGAATGCGGAGGGTTCGGTACTGATTGAACTCGGGGCGACGCGGGTCATCTGCACGGCGAGCGTGGAGGACGCCGTGCCGCAGTTCTTGCGCGACACTGGCCGTGGTTGGGTTACCGCCGAATACGGAATGCTCCCGGGATCGAGCCCGACCCGCATCCCTCGTGAAGCGACACGGGGCCGCGTCGGCGGACGCACACAGGAGATTCAGCGCCTGATCGGTCGCAGCTTGCGCTCGATCACGGATCTGACGGCGTTGGGTCCGCGCACCATCTGGCTCGATTGCGACGTGATTCAGGCAGACGGAGGAACGCGCACCGCCGCCATCACCGGGGCGTACGTCGCGCTGGCCCTGGCCGTTCGGCGATTGCGCCAGTGCGGCCTGCTCGCTGGCGACCCGCTGCGCAACTCGGTTGCCGCCGTCAGCGTGGGCGTTGTGGACGGCGAGGTCCTGGTCGACCTCTGCTACGAAGAAGACAGTCGCGCCGAGGTCGACATGAACATCGTGATGATCGACGACGGCCAGTTCGTCGAGGTGCAGGGCACGGCCGAAACGAAGCCGTTCTCGGCCGAGCATCTGCTGGCCATGACGCGCCTCGGCGCCGCCGCAATCGGCGAGTTGACCGCCTATCAGCGCGCCGTCTTGGCGCGATGATGCGGACCTTGCTCATCGCCACGCGCAACGCGGGGAAGTACCGCGAGTTTCGCGCCCTGCTCGCCGACTTGCCGATCCAATTGTCGGATTTGCGCGCGTTCCCGGCTGCGCCCGACGTCGAAGAGACCGGCGACTCGTATCTGGCCAACGCGCGCGCCAAGGCGGTGCAGCTCGCGCGCTTCACCGGCTTGCCGACACTAGCGGACGACTCGGGCCTGGAAGTCGACGCGCTCGGCGGCGCTCCGGGCGTGCGGTCCGCGCGCTTCGCGGGCGCCAACCCGGCAAGCGGCCGGAACATCGCGTTGCTCCTCGGGCGCCTGCGCGGTGTCCCGCAGGAGCGCCGCCGTGCCCGGTTTCGCTGCGTCATCGTCGTCGCACAGCCGGACGGTCGCGAGCTGGTGGGCGAAGGCACATGTGAGGGGTTCATCACCACCGAACCGCACGGCACGCGCGGATTCGGGTACGATCCGGTTTTCTACTACCCCCCTCTCAAATCGACGTTCGCGGAGCTGGCCGAGACGGAGAAAAATCGGATCAGCCACCGTGCCAGAGCCTGGGCGCAGATCCGCGCACAGCTCCCCTCCTTCCTCGGACTGCCCAGCGCTGGTCCTCGTTGATTTCACTGATCCCCTCTGTTAGAGCCTCGACGCGTAGCGAGCGGGGCGTAGCGCAGCCTGGTTAGCGCACCTGCCTTGGGAGCAGGGGGTCGGCCGTTCAAATCGGCTCGCCCCGACCATTGTCGATAAGAAGCGGCGGCGCAGTGGCGCGGCCGTGATCTTCGCGCCAGTAGCTCAGATGGACAGAGCAACGGCCTTCTAAGCCGTGGGTCAGGGGTTCGAATCCCTTCTGGCGCGCTCTTTGGCTTCGCGGGCGCACGCGGTGCGTTTGGACCGCCCTCGGTACGGAACCGTTCGCACACTTGACAGAGCGCCGGAAGCGGCGCGCGGCTGAAGCGCGTCGGGCGATCGGTTCGAAGGCTGGGCGAGCCGGGAGAAGGGTGAGTGAAGGGATTCGAACCCTCAGCCCCTGGAGCCACAGTCCAGTGCTCTAGCCGTTGAGCTACACTCACCACGGGGCCGTCGCGCTGCGGCAGTCGCGGCTTCCGCTCGTGCGGTTTCATTAAGCAAATACGGTGGCGGAAAGCCAGCCCGCACCTCGCTGCGGTTTGGCCTTTGTGCCTGCCGCGGTATTCTTCCGAAGCCAACAGGGAACGGCGTGACGGCAGCGAAGCGAACCATCATCCTCTGCGGCGGGGCGCGATTTTCACAACTTCAACATGCTCTACCGCCACGATCCGGCGGTGTGTGTCGTCGCCTTCACCGCAGCCCAGATTCCGGGCATCAGCGGGCGGCGGTATCCGGCGTCGCTGGCCGATCCTCTCTACCCCGACGGCATTCCGATCGAAGACGAAGCGAACCTGGAAGCGCTCTGCCGGCGGGCGCATGTGGAGCAAGTCGTCTTTGCGTACAGCGATGTGTCGCACGCGGCCGTCATGCACCTCGCCTCGCGCGCACTGGCATCGGGAGCGGATTTCATCCTGCTGGGACCGGAAGGGACCATGCTCATTGCCGAGCGGCCAGTGATCGCCATCTCGGCGATTCGCACCGGCTGCGGGAAGTCGCAGGCGGCGCGCTGGCCCGGGCGCCGGCTGCGCGAACGCGGCTACCGCGTCGCCGTCTTGCGGCATCCGATGCCGTACGGCGATCTCGAGCGGCAGCGCATCCAGCGCTTCGCGAGCCGCGCCGATCTCGACGCCGCCGCCTGTACGGCAGAGGAGCGAGAGGAGTACGAGCCTCACCTCGCGGCCGGCAATGTGGTCTTCGCCGGCGTCGACTACGCCGCCATCGTCGCCGCGGCCAGCCGCGAGGCAGATCTCATCGTGTGGGACGGCGGCGACAACGACTTTCCCTTCCTGCGGCCGGACCTGCACATTGTCATGGTCGATGCCCTCCGGCCGGGCCAAGCGGCGCAGTAGTCGCGCGGACCGAAATTGGCCCGAACGGAAGATGATCGACCGCAGAGACACCGAGATCACGGAGGAAAACACTGAGGTTGCGAGCAAGTCTCCGCGGCGACCGGCCATAACACAGAGGAATGGGCGGGGGCGGTGCTCCCGCCCTCATCACTGGAGCTCCTTGCGCCGGCAGCGTTCTACTTCCTCATGCTTTTCTCTGTGCTCTTTGCGACTCGGTGGTGAAAGTTTTTTTCGCTTTGGGGTTCGAAGCCACTCGGAGCGGGATCGGTGACATCCACCATGAAGAGTGCGTCACGGTCGTTGTTCGTCGTCGCGCTGGGCGGCAACGCCGTGAGTCCGCCGCGCGGCGGGCTGACCTTCGCCTTCGAGCGGGGTCTCATCGAGCGCGCGATTGCGGAGTTGGTGCCGCTGGCCCAAGACGGGGCGCGCCTCCTCATCGTCCATGGCAACGACCCCTGGGCGCCGCCGGCACGACGATCCACGCGTAGCTCTCGCTCAGCCCTGCTTAGTCGGAAACCACTGACGGCCGGCCAAAGATATGGAACCACAGATGGACACCGATAAACGCTGTTTTCGAAGTTTCGTGCTGTCGTGATCCTCTTCGGCCCTACCGGCCCACTTCACTCCGGGAGCCGATTCCGCTATACGGCAGCTCCGCACCGTTGGAAGAGCATGGGCCGCTAGCTCAGTTGGCTAGAGCAGCTGACTCTTAATCAGCGGGTCCGGAGTTCGAGTCTCCGGCGGCCCACTTCTTTTCCCAGCACCGAGCCGCGGC
>JBBITY010000406.1:2185-3528 GCA_037440565.1 Desulfurellales bacterium | reverse complement strand
CGACCTCTGTATTGGCGCGGCCAATTGCGTGGCTATAGCTCCGAGTGTTTTCCAGTTGGATGAAGAAAGGAAAGCGATCGTTCTGGATGTGGCGGCGGCAGGGGAGAGGTCGAGCGGGCCGAGACGCTGAAGGTGAGAATTCCGGTCGGTATTCAAGACGGCATGGCCCTGCGCATTCCCGGACACGGCGGGCCGAGCCCGGAGCGCGGTGGGGTTCCGGGTGACCTGTTCGTCGTCGTGCGCGCGGCGACAGACCCGCGTTTTGAACGGCACGGCGCGGACCTCTGGCGCACCGAAACGATCGATGTTCCCGGCGCCGTTCTCGGGACGCGCCTGCAGGTGCCGACCTTGGAGGGAGCGGCGGCGGTCACCATTCCCCCGGGGACCCAGCCCGGAACGGTGTTGCGCCTGCGAGGCAAAGGGCTGCCCGAGTTCGGCGAGAGAACCCGCGGAGACCTCTACGTGCGCATCCAGGTGCAAGTCCCGCGGCGGCTGTCTTCGGAAGAGCGCGAGCTGTACGAACGCCTGCGCCAGGCCAACCGCCGGCCGAGACGCTCGAATCGCTGAGAGCTTGCCCAGAAATCCCTCGGGGGTGGAGCAGTGCTCCACCCCCGAGGGATTTCTGAATTCTCGAACCCGATGCCGCATTTCGCGTCTCTGCAAACGGGAAGGCGCGCGAGAACTTGATCCCGGCCCCCGTTGGTCTCGCCGTGCCATGGCGAGAAATTTGCCATGCGCAGGGTTCAAGGGTTCGAGGATCCCAGGCGCCACGAGCATCCGTCGAGCCCTTGAATTCTCGACCCCTTGAATCTTATTTGACTTGAACCCTGTTCGAAAGGAGGACGTGCAATGGCCAAAGGCAAGGTCCCCGCAAAGGCAGGCAAGAAGAAGGGAGAGGTCGTGCCCCTGCGGGCGCTGCCGCCGGCATCGGTTTGGGAGCAGGAGTTCGACCGGCTGTTCGACCGCATGCTGGACGATTTCCGCCGCTTCACGTGGCCCAGTTTATTGGGACCGGAACGGTGGTGGCCCGCCTTTCCGCGACTGCGGATGCCTGCTATCGACGTGTACGAAGAAGACGATCAGGTGGTGGTGAAGGCCGATGTCCCCGGCATGAGCAAGGACGACATCGAAATCACACTTACAGGCTCCGCGCTCACGATTCGCGGCGAGCGCAAGAAGGAAGAGAAGGTCAAGGAGCACGACTTTTTCCGTCAGGAGCGTTCGCGCGAGGCGTTTGCCCGCACCGTCCAACTGCCGGCGGATGTCAAGGCGGAGGAGGTCAAGGCGACCTTCAAAGATGGCGTGCTGGAAGTGAGACTGCCGAAGACCGAGGAAGCGAAGCG
>JBBITY010000406.1:0-2175 GCA_037440565.1 Desulfurellales bacterium | reverse complement strand
TTTCTCGCCGCGCTCGCCGGCGTCACGGATCCGGAAGCGAAGCGCAAGGTCATCAAAGTCCAGGTCGATTAGCGTACCGCGCGACTCAACGGAGCAGGGTGCCGTTCCGCGGCCTGCGACGAGGGGGTGAACCATGGCGACCTATGTTCTGCTGACGAAGGTTTCGCCGGAAAGCATGACTTCGCCGGGCAAGCTCAAGGAGCTCGAAGCGGCGGTCAAGAAGAAGGTCAGCAAGCATTGTCCCCAGGTGAAATGGATCGCCAGCTACGCCGTGCTCGGACCGTATGACTACCTCGACATCTTCGAAGCGCCGGACGACCTCGCGGCCAGCCAGGTGTCGACGATCGTGCGTTCGTTCGGGCACGCGACCACCGAGACCTGGAGCGCCATTCCCTGGGACCGCTTCAAGGGCACGCTGGACAAGTTGGGCGGATAGGGTCGGACGATTGCCCCTCGCCCCGGCCCGACGACGAGTGTGTCGCCGAACAGCTCGGAGTGGAGCACCGCTCCACCGCCCAGGGGTGGTGCTGCCGTAAGGCACCGCGCGGCGACAGTCGGGGCGCCCGGCCGTGGGCCCCGACAGGCCGGAGCACTGCTCCGCGGCTTCGTCGGCTGACATGCTCAAGCAGGCGATGTTTTACGAGCCTCTCGCGGAGGGGCGAGTCCTCTGCTCGCTCTGCGCGCTCTACTGCAAAATCGCTCCCGGGCGGCGCGGAGCGTGTGGCGTGCGGGTGAACGTCGACGAGACGCTCTACACGCTGGTCTACGACAAGGTGGTCGCCCGCGAGGTCGATCCCATCGAGAAGAAGCCGTTGTTTCACTTTCACCCCGGCAGCCTTTCCTACTCGATCGCGACCGTCGGCTGTAACTTCCGCTGCATGCACTGCCAGAACTTCGACATCTCGCAGCAACCCAAGCAAAAACTCCCACCCGTGCGCGGAAGCGGTGGCGACGAGCCCGAGGTCGTGTGTCTGTCGCTGCGCGACCTGGCGGCGCGCATCCCCGGGGAGCCTGTGGCCCCCGACGAGATCGTGCGCGCCGCGCAGCGAACCGGGTGTCAGAGCATCGCCTACACGTATACCGAGCCGACGATCTTCTTCGAGCTGGCCTATGACACGGCTCGCCTGGCGGTCGCAGAAGGCCTGGCCAACATCTTCGTCACCAACGGCTACATCACCGAAACCGCGCTGGCGACCATCGCGCCGTTTCTCACGGCGGCCAACATCGACCTCAAGAGCTTCAATGACGCCGCGCACAAGCGCATGACCGGCGCCCGGCTGCAACCCGTCCTGGAGAGTATCCGAGCCTACCGGCGGTACGGCATCTGGATCGAAGTGACAACGTTGGTGATCCCCGGCCACAACGACTCGGAGCAGGAGTTGCGGGCGATCGCCGAGTTTATCTGCAGTGTGGGGAACGACATTCCGTGGCATGTGACACAGTTCTACCCCACGTACCGCTTGCTCGACCGCCCGCGCACGCCAGTGGAAACGCTGCGCCGCGCGCGAGCGATCGGGTATGAAGTGGGACTGCAGTACGTGTACGAAGGGAACGTGCCCGGGGAGGGCGGAGAGAACACGTATTGCCACGCGTGCCGAGCGCTGATCGTGCAGCGTTACGGCTACTCCGTGCGCGCGAACCATGTGCGTGCAGGACGCTGTCCCGAGTGCGGCGCGGCGATTCCCGGCGTGGGGTTGTAAGGGCCAGGTTGTTCACCGCGACAACCCTCCGCGCGCCCGCTCCGCCTCGAATTGAATTGGATTTCATGCGCGATGGTTGCAGTGTCCCACCCTGATGGTCTACAAAGTCGGTGCCGGGCGACAGCCGAAAGCTGAGGGAGGTGTTCGATGCCCCTGAATACTCTTTCAGCCCACTCGCGAGACCACGCTGCTTTCGAGGCGACACCGCGGGGAGCCGCGCCTGTTTCAATCCATGGCGAGCGATCGGATGTGCCGTGCCCCTGCTGCTGTCGAGAGCGGCGCCGCGTCGGCGACGCGCGAACGCGAGCCCGAATGCGCCGGGCTTGCCATCACGCATATCCTGGTGCCGCTCGACGGATCGGCTCTCGCCGAGTGCGCTGTGCCGTTCGCCGCTTTGCTCGCGCGGGCCTTCGGCGCCAAGATCACACTGCTGCGCGTGCTCGAGGGGCATCGCGGGGTTGCGCCGGGCCGGCAG
>JBBITY010000405.1:0-3534 GCA_037440565.1 Desulfurellales bacterium | reverse complement strand
GCCCGCAAAATCAGGCCTCAGCCCACCAGGAGCCGGTTAATTTGGACAGCAGTGGGGTCAGTGTGTGGGTGGGCCGACGACCAGGCCGGCCACAGGACGAGTATGCCAGCGTCCGGGGACCACCACCAGCCACCCATTGGCTCTGTATCTTAACAAATGGTCTGAATCTTGTTTTTTCGCCAAGCATTTCGCGTCCGTCATTCCCGCGAAGCGGGGATCCCGGCTCGTGGCGTTCCCATCGTGCCCACCCGATGGCGTGGCTGTGCCCCTCCGAGGGGAGAACCATCCGGCCTGGTTCTCCCCTCGGGCTCGCGGCTCAGCCGCGCAAGAAACCCGTGATCACGATGTGACCGCAGTGTCCCCAGGTTGGCGACGTTTGGCGGGCGGCACCTCGGGACCGCAACGCTGGCGCTCGTCGCGTTTGCCGCGGGCGGTGCGGCCTGCGATCCCACTGCGCCGCGGCACGGCGCCTGCACCTGCAGCGCCGTGCCATGCCGCATTGGACCCTGCGCCCCCTGGTTGCCCTTCTGGTCTTTGCGATTCCCGCCGCCACAGCCGCCCACGGTGGCAAGCTTGACGCTCACGGCTGTCACGCCGACCGCCGCCGCGGTGACTATCATTGCCATCGCGGACCCTTTGCGGCCCAGCGCTTTGCTTCGCAATCCGAGATGCTCCACGCCGTAGCGGCAGAGCGCAGTGCCGACCGACCCCCATCCTGCGTGCTCAGCAGCGCCGTCCAGATACGGACCATCGCCCGCGTCGTGGACGGTGACACGCTGGTCCTCGATAACGCAGAGCGGGTGCGCTTGATCGGTGTCGATACGCCCGAAACCGTTCATCCCCGGAGGCCGGTGGAGTACTTCGCGGAGCAGGCGTCGGCATTCACCAAGCGCATGGCCAGCGGAAAGACCGTGCTCTTGGAGTTCGACCAGGCCAACGCAGCGGTGGGGCATAAAGACAAGTACGGCCGCACCCTGGCGTACGTGTACCTTCCCGACGGTGTGCTGCTGAACCGCGCAATCATCTTGCAGGGGTACGGGCACGTGTACTCCCGCTTGCCGTTTCGCTACCTGGAGGACTTCCGCGCGGCGGAACGCGACGCCCGCGAACACGGCCGCGGCTTATGGGCGAACCTCGCCGACGGAAAGTGAGCGCGGAAATCGAGACCCCCGCCTATGCCCTCGACTCCGGCGCCTTCACCAGGGTCCCAAAAGGGGATAAGTCCCAATGCCGTTTAGATAAGGGGTTCTTTTCGTTGGGATCGGTTGCGTGGATAGGTGCTCAGCTTGATTTTGACCACGCGCGGGAGTCGACGGGAGCGACGGGGCGGCAAGATTCGACCTTCTTGCCGATCCAGCGGTTGTGCCCGTCGACGAGGTAATCGATCACGCGCCCGTCGGGCAGCTCCACGTGGCGGAGGTTGCCGAGGGCGTCGTAGGTGTAGCGCGTGGTGTCGCTCCCCACGGTCTTCGTTTCCAGCTCACCGTTGGCGGTGTTAGGTGTAACTGCCCCAAGCTGCAAGCCACAAGCCGATCTTGCTCGTCGTAGGCCGCACTGAGCAGCGCTCCCGCGTGGGCGGTGTACGACCCGGGAAGCCGGTTCCCGTTGGCGTCGTAGCGGTACTCGGATTGGATCGTCGTGCAGTCCGCATCCGCGCACACGCGCCAGAAGCGCCCCGCGGCGTCGTAGCGGTAGAAGGTCTCAATCGGGCCGACGCCCTCGATGGTCTCCGTCTTCTTGGTGATCCGCCCGAGCGCGTCGCGGTCGTAGGTGACGTCAGAGATCGGGGTGCTGTTGACCGCCGCCGTATAGCTCTGGGGCTCCGACGCATCCCGTCCGCCCCTCGGAAAGTGTCTTGTCTTTTGCCAACATCACTCTTCCAAGGATCGCGGCGGGATGCATCTTCTTGGCCCGCGCGCGTGGCCGCGCCTCGCATGGGTTATCCCCAGCGGGGCCTACCACTCTCGGCGCGCCCAAAAGAGCGAAATCTCCGCGTCGAACGACGATCTGCCTGTGGATATCTCATTATACGAGGATCGATTCTGCATTCTCCGACACGCTCCTAGGGCGCTGCACCCTGAACGATCTTTGTACCAGACCCGAACATCTTTCGTCGCTGATCGGGTATGGGCTAGAGTCTTCGGAGTGTGATGCTGATGTCCGAGGCGCGTATAGGGGAATTGCCGCGTTGCGGAACCAGCTGTTGCACAAGGGCGCGCTCGCATACGAGTGGACCTCCGATGCCCGGCAGCTGCGCGTGTCCATTGAAACCCCGCAACACGGGTGGGATCACCTCAAATTGTCGTTGGACCTAATCGATTCTGTCGGAGCATTGGTGGCGGCCAAGGGGCACGCCAGCGGGTTGCGAGGGATGCACAGATGCGAGTGGAATCGAAGGCGGGGGCAACCGCGTACTCTGTGAAAGGCCGGCTAACCCGCCGCTCTAGGCGGCGGCGAAAAGCGCGCCGCGCCTGACTGGCAAGCCGTTAGCGTGTCCGCGAGTCCCGTGGCATACGGTGCCGGATGGCGGTCCGCCGCTTCGAAATCATCAGTGATGTCACCGAGGTCGAACCGATTGCCATTGGCCGCGCCATCCGCGATCTGGCCCGCCTGCGCAAGCGGTAGGGTCGCGGACGCTGGCGCAAGATGAGAGGAGTCGCTACCATCCGCCTTGCGAATGGCCGAGTGCGGCGAGCCGAATTGCACTGGTACGAGGCTCACGGCATTGGCCGACGGGAGTTCAAGCGAAAGCGGTACGTGCGAGAGGGGTGACCATGGCGAGATCGAGTCGCGCACGGTTTGCAGTGTGCATCGACAATTCGGAGTATCCTGCGTCGCTGGAGCTGCACAAGATCTATCGCGTCCTTCCCGACCGAGAGGCGGAAGCCGACGGGGATCTCCGGGTAATCGACGAGAGCGGCGAGGACTACCTATACGAGGCAGACCGCTTTCTGCTGGTCGATCTCCCAGCGGGTACTGTGCGCGTGTTGAGCCGGTCGTTTGCGCGCCATGCGCCGGAAGCACGCTAAGCGCGTCGAGCCGACCGGCATGAGCGTGCGTGCCACTCACAGACGTTGCTGCGCCGGCGGCTCACGCGCAGAACGTTCGGCCGCGACGAGTGAACGGTGAACGGTAGCGATGGATGCCGACGAGCAACTGGTTCAGTCAAGCGCCACCACGCGCATCGTTGAAGAACCTGCGTGGGCGTGTTCCTCAATTCCAGCAGAGTGAGGCGAAGTATCACGCCGCCTTCAGAGCGGGAAAAAGGGATGCTGGGGACGTGGTCACTCAGCAGGCGCTCGATCGTCAGCACCTCGCCAGGCGGTTGCAGCGCCAGTTTGTCTGGCCTGATCCGTCACTTCAACGCTGGCGTGGTGCGTTGAGTTGAGTGACAAGAGTTACCACGTCCCCCCGGTTCCCCACTCCGCGCCCTTGCGCCTCTGCGGCTCCGCGTTGAATTCCGGAAGTGAACGCAGGGCCGCCGAGACGCAGCGCCGCAGGGAAGACCTAAACGGGAGACGGCGCTTTCAGGTC
>JBBITY010000404.1:1761-3534 GCA_037440565.1 Desulfurellales bacterium | reverse complement strand
GTCGGACGCGACCTCGGCGGGCGGCGCATCACAGTGACGCCGGACGACATCGCCCGCTACGAAGCGGGCACTGAGGACCGGCATCCCTGGTACCACGGCCAGTCGCCGTTCGGCGGCCCGGTGGCTCCGGCGCTGCTCTATCATTCCGAGGTGTACCGCGATCTCCGCTGGTACCTGCCGAATCTGATCGGCAACCTGCACGCGAAGCAGGAATGGGAACTGTTTCACCCGCTCCCAGTCGGCGCGACCGTGCAGACGCGGTCGACGGTGGTCGAGCGCTATCGCAAACGCAACCGCGACTACGTCGTCAACGAGGTGCTGATCACCGATCTGGACGGGCGCTGGCTGCAGCGCAGCCGGACCCATCAGAGCTTCCTGATCGACATGCCAGAGGCGGAGATGGTCGTCGACCGCGAGCGCGAGCGCCGCGCGGAGCGGCGTTTCGACATCGGCGAAGGGCCGGGCGAAGAACTCCCACCCGTGACCAAGACCGTGACGCTCGCAATGTGCGTCGCTTTCTCCGGTCCGAGCAAGAACTACCACACCGACCGCGAGATGGCGCGCGCGCTCGGCTTTCCGGACATCGTCGTGCAAGGAATGATGTCGATTTGCTTCATCTCCGAGCTCATGACGAGGGCATTCGGGGCCGGTTGGTTGAGCGGGGGGAAGCTGAACGTCAATCTCGTCAACGTCTTGTGGGCGGAGGAGATGGTGACGACCCGCGGCAAGGTGCGCTCGGAAACGCCGGAAGGGGGCCGCACTCGCACCCAGATCGACGTGTGGTGCGAGAAACCGGATGGAACGAAGACGGTCGTCGGCACGGCGAGCGCTGTGCGGTGAACCTGCCCGGCCCATTGCCTGCAGCGATCTCTTCCGGTGCGCGTGCAGTGGCGTGCGGGCCGAACCAGCCCGGCCTCGGCGGTGTCAGCCGTGCAAAATTGACTTGCCTCCGGGGCGTCACTAGACTCCGGCCGCGAATCGGAGCGGAAAGGAGCGGACATGAGACGCATTGTCTGCGGCGTGTCGTTGCTGGGGTTTCTGGGGAACCTGCCCATCGCGGCACAGGCGGGATGGGTTGCCGAATGGCAGAACGTTCCGGTGAAGAGCACGGGGGAGCGGATGGCGGCGCAGCGATCGACGATGAGCATTTCGAATGGGCGGGTCCGCCTCGCGCAACCGGACAGCATCACGCTGATCGATTACAACAAGGGTCGCTTCACGCTCATGAACCCGCAACAGGAGTTCTTCTGGAGCGGCAGCATCGACGAGTACATCGCCGAAATGTCGAAGGCGCGGGCCGAGGCCCTGCGCCAGCGGGCTGGGCGCAAGGCGGCGGTGCAGGCGCAAACGCCCAAGGTGGACCCCAGCGCTCTCCCGCCCTTGACGATTCAGAAGACCAGCGAGACCCAGACCATCGCCGGTCACGAGACGACGAAGTACGTCGTCCACGTCGACGGGGAACTGTTTCAGGAGTTCTGGATTGCCCCGGATCTCGATCTCTCGAAGGACCTCGACGCGGGCAAGTTCCTCGCCTACCAGCAGAAGATGAGCGCGGTGAGGATGGGAAAGTCGGCCGGTGCCTTCAATGCGCTGTACCGTAACGAGGAGTACCGAAAGCTCCTGGAAACCGGCTTCATTTTGCGCTCCGTGACGCACCACATCGCCGGCAGCTTTGAGCGCACCGCTGCCTCGATCCGGTCGGAGACCGTGCCGGACAGTGCCTTCACGGTTCCGGACACCTACCGGCGGGTGCACCTACCCGACGTCTTGCCG
>JBBITY010000404.1:0-1723 GCA_037440565.1 Desulfurellales bacterium | reverse complement strand
GTTGAAAGAGTGCGCCGCCCTTGAGGCGGCGCGTCGCTCTTCAGAAGGGCGGACGAAAAGGAGATGTGGCAGGAGCGAAAAACCGCTCATGCCGAACAGCGCCGCGAGGCGCGTCTCGAAGCATGTCCCCAGCGGCGTCGAAGGGCATCGGTGGCCCTCGACACGTTACTACGCCGCTCGGCGGTTGAGACCCGCAGGTGAACCGTTGGCGGCGACTGGTTCCTCGGCCCGGTGCGCGCCATCGAGCACGGCGCGCATCTTGGTGACGCGCAGCTTGAGCTCCTTGAGCACTTGCAGGTCCGCCTGCATTTTGCCCAAGGACTCGACCAGGCGGTTGACTTCTTGAATGGCTGGATCGAGTTCCTCGAAGGCAATTGCATCGAGCCCTCGCTGGAGCTGATTGAACATGGTCACCAGCGAGGCGGTGTCGCTCACACCTGCCTGAGAGAGCCGGTTTTGCATCTTGCTATAGTAACAGAGCAAATCGTTGGCTTGCTTTCGCAAATCTTCCATTCCCCTGCCTCCGCATCACAAACGTCTGGCGACGACTGGAAGCGAGTTCCGTGCCGTGTTGGCGCGCTCGGCGCCGGGGGTTTTGGGCCGGCGGGGCGCCGCGCGGCCACCGGTTGCGCGATGTTATGCTGATGACGCTACCGCCGCGTTGCGCCAACTGCGACGCGAATGCAGCGCCATCTGCCACTCCAGCTTGGCTCGTGGAGCGATGCCCGAGCGCATCGGGCTCATTCCGGTTCGTCCCCGAAGTGCGCGCGCGTGATGCGCTCCTTCAAGTATTCCAACGTGCCGAGATCTTCGATGATGTCGCCGCCGGTGTCGTAAAAGAAGATTTCCCCCTCCTTGTTGCGGCCGACGGCGACGAGCCAGTCGAGCTCGTCACGGTCCTTCAGGAGATAGTTGATGGTCTGGGCCACCCCTTTTCCGGGGATGATGGTGATCTTCGGCTGAGGCGACTTCTGTTGTTTCGCCATCGACATTCACACCTTTGGGGCGCCGGTCGATTGCCATCGCACTCCTCCAACGCGCTTTCAGTTTGGCGGCGCGGGGCCTGCGGGATCGTGGCAACGCTCGGACGATACAACAGCCCCGGAAGTCTCGCAAGCGAGCTCTGCACGGACGCACGGACGCCGGTTCACCCGTCCCCCTCCGCCGTCTTGCTCTCGCGCGGGACTTTGAGGCCGAGGCGGCTGGCGACTTGATCCAAAACGCCGTTGACGAAGGAGGCCGATTCCTCAGTGCCGAAGCGGCGCGCGATCTCGATGGCTTCGTTGAGGGCGATCTCCACGGGCAGCGCGGGCGGCGTGGTGAGTTCGTAGACGGCGATACGAATGACGTTCAAGTCGACGCGCGACAGGCGCTCGATGCGCCAGTGCTCCGAGGCGCCGGCGATGAGCGCGTCGATCTCTTCCCGGCGCGCCACCACGCCGCGTACCAGCTCGAGCGCGAACTCGCGCGCGGCTTTTGTCGACTCGAAGCTATCCCAGAACGCGCACAAGCTCTGCTCGGGCGACTCGCGGCTGATCTCCAACTGGTAGAGCGCCTGCAGCGCCAGCTCCCGGCCTTTGCGGCGGGCACGCACGTTCACTCCCTTGGTGCTTGTGGGCATCAGTCGGCCTGCGTATGCAACCGCTCACTTTTCGACGGGCTCAGGGTGAGCGCGCCAGCCGCGCGGAGCTTTCCCCCGATGTTCCGTCGCGGGCTGGCGCCC
>JBBITY010000403.1:0-3538 GCA_037440565.1 Desulfurellales bacterium | reverse complement strand
TACCGCGCCGCCTCCACGTTCGGCGGATGGGCGCTGCCGACAAAGATGGCGAGCGACCGATCGAGCGCGAACCCAAGCGCCAGCCGACTGTCGTCCCGCGGCAGGACGTCGAGCCCTTCGTAAGCGGCCAGATCGAAGCCGTTTGGCGCCAGTTCAATCTTCGCGACGGGACAGCCATACTGTTCGTGGAACGCCGCGCGTTCCGCCTCCGAGGTGGCAAAGATCAGGTCGCTCCCGAGAACCAACTGTCTTTCGAGGTCGGCGATGAAGCGCACGTACTTCGCCGCCGCTGGCCCTTGAAACATGTGGGCGGCGAGCTGCCCCTCCACGTTATAGCTATTGTACACGCGCGCTGCCGCGTCCCGGCCGAACCTCTCGTCGTAATTGAGCATGAACGGAGACTCGTGGATGACGGCGTCGGCGTCGCGCACGAGCGCACGGAGCTTGCGCCGATATGCATCGTCGGCGGCGCTGGCGAGCGCGCAGACCAGCGCCGAGCATTCCGGCCCGATCCCTTCCTGTGCCAGCGACTGGTGCAGCCGCACGTGCATGACGCCCTTCGGGATGCGGTGCTCGCGAAAGGTCGGGCCGAAGTCCACGCGCTCGTCGCGATGTTCGGGAAAGGTCGGCGAGAGTAAGGTCACGTCGTAGTGCCGGCTCAAGGCCGCATAGAGGTGGTAATAGCGCTGCTCACCACCGCTCGTCGGTGGGTAGAAGGCTGGGAAGAAGTTGAGGACAAGGAGGCGTCTCACGCCTTGTATCCGATCAGCGCGTAATCCTGGGGCCCAAAGAAGTAGCGGCCGAGGGGCTCGGCGGCGTCTGGGTTCGCTCGGTCACCTGCGTCCAAAAGGGGATGCAGGGGCACGACGGTTACGCGAACAAAACCTCGGGCTTCCGCCAGGAACTGGAACAAGGGGCTGGGCAGTGGACGGAGATGGGTCGGGTCGAGGTAGAAGCGACAGGCGGCCACCAGAAGGTTGTCTGGGTTGGGCGTCTCGAAGATCGCCACACCGCCCGGTTGCAGCACTCGGACGGTTTCGTCGAGGAGCCCCATCATGCGCTCGTATGGCAGGTGTTCGACGAGGTGAAAGGCGGTCACCGCCCCCAGGCTGCGATCGGGAAGTGAGCGAAGAAAGACGAGCGCATCTTCTTCGACGACCGCCAACCCCCGCGTCCGGCATTGCTGGATCAGCACGCGGTTCACCTCAACGCCCTGAGCGTGAAGCCCTTCGGCGGCCAGAAGCTCCAGCCACTCCCCCCGCCCGCAGCCCAGATCCGCTATCGGCCGCTCCGGCGTTCCCACTCCGCTACTGTGAATCACCGGAAGATAGACCCGCTGGCGGTTCGTGATGTCCTCACGCGGGCCGCGAAAACGCTCCTCCAGCGCCGCGTGCAACGCGTCGAACAGATGCTCTCGCTCGCTAATGGGAGGCCGCCCTTCAGCGCCGCCGCTGGCTGCGGAACGGCGCTCTCCCGCGGCATCGAGCAGATCGGTGACCCGACGCTCTTGGAGGCTCAGGCCGCTCTTCAGATAGGCGGCGGTTCGTGCCGACTCCGCGGCAGCGGCCTCCAGCTCGCTGAGCCGCCGGTCGCGATCCGTCAGCGCTCTCTCGACCTCGGCCAGGCGCCTGTCGCGATCCAGCAGCGTTCCATCAATCTCCGCGAGGCGCCCCGCGATCATGGCCTGTCCTTCCTCCAAGCCATTGCAGAGCAACGACAAAGCGTTGAGAAGGAAGTTATTGAAGACCCGCTGGTCGACTGTGATGACCTGGAGAAAGTAAATCAGAATGCGCGCCGCCCAGCGCGCGAGCTGGCGGCGGATCGGTCCAAGAGTAGCGAATGGGGGAACGGTCGTGCCGATGTTTGCAACGCGTTGGGCTTGTTCGAGAAAGAGACGAATCTGGTGGGCGGCGGGAACGACGGGAACCGGACCTCCACCCGGCTGACTGCCTGTGTCCACGTGTGCCCATTGTCGGGAGACGGCGGCGCGGACCCTGGCCATCAACACGTCAACGTCGAGGTCCGGTTCAGGTGCAGAAGCCATCTGGGTTCCTCAACTGGCCCATGTCGAGGTCACGCGTCTTCGACACCACGGCTTGAACGGGCAGCATGGCCGTGCCCACGAAGAGGGGCGATCCGCGGGGGACGACCTCGAACACCAATGCCCGGTCCCACCAGTCCAGGCTTTGGTCGAGATGCGTGTCGCCCGTGTGCACCGCCAGGCTCACTGAGTATGTTCCGTACCCCAAGTCGAGGCGGGTCGTGAAGGTGACAGCCAGGCACTCGCTCGGCTCCAGAACAGGCTCGAAGACCTTCAGGTGGTACGTGTTGGTTCCGAACACATCGTTGCCGAGCCGGTCACGGATCAGCATGCCGACGGTCGGGCGCTCGACCCGGGCGTAAAACTGTACGGTGCAGTGCAGCACGGCCCAGTCGCCGGCCCGGAAAGCCCGGCACGGCCGCCCCTCAGGGTCGGTCAGCTGGACTGCAAGAATGCGCGCCGCGCCGCTGCCAGAGCGCGTCACGGTGGCGCCGCGCTCAGCCTCGGCCTGTTCAATGCCCGCGTCACCCTCCTTCTGCGCGATCAGGGCATTGTAGTAGTCGAGCACGGCGTCGGGACTCCCCTCGCGGACCAGTCGCCCCTGGTCGAGCAACAGCGCGCGGTCGCAGAGCGACTTGACCGCGGCGGGATCGTGGGAGACAAAGAGCAGCGTCGTGCCCGCCTCGCGGAAGGCGCGGATGCGCTTGACGCACTTGTGCTGGAAGTGCGCGTCACCCACCGACAGCGCCTCGTCGACAATGAGGATGTCGGGCCGCTGTGCGGTGGCCACGCTGAATGCCAGCCGCATCTGCATGCCCGTGGAGTAGCAGCGCAACGGCTGGTCCATGTAGTCGGGCAGCTCGGCGAAGTCGGCGATCTCCGGCAGGCGCTGCCGGATCGCGTCGATCCCGAGCCCGAGCATTTGGCAACCCATGATCGCATTCTGCCAGCCGGTGAAATCGGGGTGAAAGCCCATGCCGAGCTCGAGCAGGGCGGCGACGCGCCCGGCGAGTTCGAACGATCCCGTCGTCGGTCGCGTCGTGCCGGTCAGGATCTTCAACAGCGTGCTCTTGCCGGCGCCGTTGGCGCCGACGATGCCGACCGCTTCGCCCGCTGCAACGGAAAAATTCAAGTCGCGCAGCGCCCAGCGCGGCTCCGAGCGCACCAGGCGCCCGCCGCTCAGCCACTCGGTCAGGCGCGCCCAGTGCGTCGGGTAGCGGCGGTAGCACTTACCCAAGTCGTTGACACGGATCATGGCCGGGCGCGGCTCCAGCCGACCGGTGTGCGCGCTCACAGTTCATCCACCAGCTCGCCCGAAAGGCGCTGGAAGGTGAAGAAAGCGAGCGCCAGCACGGCGGCGGTGCCGACGACATGCCACCAGAACTGCCCCCACTCCGGCCACTGCGTCTCCAGCACGATGCGCTGGTACGCGCTCACCAGGGGGTACATCGGGTTCAGCTCGAACGCGCGCCGCGCCGCCTCCGGGAGAATCGAGAT
>JBBITY010000402.1:2437-3546 GCA_037440565.1 Desulfurellales bacterium | reverse complement strand
TCGGCGGTCACTGTGAATGGTACGGAAAGGTGATGGCCTTCGAAGAGGCGCCGATTGCGTGGGGCGGCGTTCTCGGGCAGGTGGCGCTGCTGTTGACCACGCTCACGTTGGCGTCTCTGAGTGGACTGGGCGAGAGTGCGCTGGCCGACGATCTTCTTGCCTCCCTCACCGGCGCCAACTTCGCTCTAGCCCTGTTCAATCTCATCCCGATTCCGCCGCTCGACGGCGCGCGGGCGTGGCGCCTGCTCCCGATCGGGCTTGCTCGCATCGGTAGCCGACTGATGGCATCTGGGAAGAAGAGGAACGCGCAGAGCCCGGAGAATGCGGAGAACGCTTCGGCTCGTCGCGCGGACGGATGGCCGAGGGGAGTGCACACCGGTTGGCACGTCGATCGACAAGCAGACCGAGCGAACCATCCGCTCGTCGGTCAAGGCTTGCTCGGATGACGAGGGCGCCTGAGCGGCAGGTCGTCACGCACAGTCGGTCGGAGCGATAGATGAAACGAGGACCATCGGCAGCGGTCTCAATTCGCGCTTCGATGGGTCGAGCGACAGGCCCCGTGCTTCAAGGGTGAAGCTGTCGAGGAGCACGCTGTCGCCCCCCTCACCGAAAATTACGTCAGCACCGCCTACTCGGCCCCGTACCTGAACAGGGCCACGCCCTTCTTGCGGGGGATTTTTGTCCCATCGGCCAGACGGAATTCCTCTCGCCTGATCGGTTTGATGTGCGACCGCTCGAGGACCTTCGCAGGCACGACCGAGTAAATCGCGCCGGAGTCGACGAGGAACTCCACCCTCTCGGTCACCTTTGAGGTTGCAGGGTTTCCGACATCAAGTTCCAAAACGGTAAGTCCCATCGCGACTTCACCTCGCTGCGGGTTCGCTCAGGCTCAACTATCACAAGAAGGGGTCGGAAGCTTTCGCGCCGTCAGGTCTCCGCCGGCAGTGAAGCGCTGCTCCCACGCCGAGATCCGCGTCTCGCTCCGGCCGCAGCCGCAGGCCCAGCCGTGCGCGGCTATTTTCCGGCCGCGGCTGGCGCGCCGAGGGAGAGCGGAGATGCAGCCGGCTCCTTCTTCTCCACGGCGGCGGGCTGCGGGGCGGTGGACGCAG
>JBBITY010000402.1:0-2426 GCA_037440565.1 Desulfurellales bacterium | reverse complement strand
CCTTCCCGTTCTCCCAGACGATGTCGCGATAGTTGAAATTTGGGTCGGCGAGGTGGTTGAATTTGACGATCTCGAAATAGGGCGACAGGTCGAAGTCGCGGGGCGTAATGAGCGCCGGCTCCTGTTCGCGAAAGCGCGCGACGGGCCGATGACCGTCGCGGGACAGGAGGCGATGCCACCAAGCCGCTCGAGGCCCGTTTTCCTCAAGCGTAACCTGGGGGACGATCGGATAGCCGACGCGGGCGAACGCTTCCGCGATCATGCTGGAGCAGATCACCTCGTGTTCCGACCCGCTTCCGCAGCGCAGCGCCGCCCGCCGCCAGCGCTGCGGCACGATGCTCAGCGGAAAGAAGAAGCGCGCCAGATTGAAGATGTGCCGAACATCGTACCGGTCGCCGAGGTGGCCGATCGCATAGGCGAGAATTTTCTCGACATCATCGCGCCGCAACCCCTTCGGTCGGCAAATGCGGATGTTGAAGCCCTGGTACTTCACCAGCGGGCTCGCAACCACCCCCTCGCCAACGACGGCCTCTACCAGCAGGTGGCGGGCATCTGCCCCGAACTTTTCGGTCAGCTCCGCGGCGCGCGCGGCGTTCCCTTTCAAGGGCTCGTCGCCCACGTACAACGCCGCGTGCGACCAGGAACTCTGCGTCAGGTACCGGATGACTTGGCTGATCCGCTGATCGCCTTCCACCAAGAGCACGTCGCCCTTTTGCAGGGCCTTCTTGAGCTTGCCGATGTTGTTCGGTACCCGTTGCACATACGTCCGCAGCGGTTTCGTCAACAGGCGCGTGCAGGTGGAGACGAACCACCGCCGCAGTCGCCGTATCAGAGCCGGGTGATTCACGAAGAAAATTATACTGGTTCAAAGCGGTTTTGCTCGCACGAAATTGAATGCCTCGTCGTGTATCGGCTTTTCAGGCCAGCCGGATTCAGCGCCGGCTATTGGCTTGGTATCGGCGCCACGCCCGCGACTTGCCGTGGCGCCGGACGCGCGACCCATACCGAATTCTGGTTTCTGAGGTCATGCTGCAGCAGACCCAGGTCGACCGGGTCAGCAGATTTTATGGCCCTTTTCTGCGCCGCTACCCCACCTTCGAGGCGCTGGCCGCCGCCCCGGAGCCGGCGGTGCGGGAGTCCTGGGAGGGCCTCGGCTACTACGCCCGCGCTCGGAACCTGCACCGGACAGCCCGACTGGTGGTCGAGGAGTACGGTGGCCGGCTGCCGGATGACCCGTCCACAATCCGGCGCCTCCCTGGGATCGGCCGCTCCACCGCTGGCGCGGTGTTGAGTATCGCCTATGGCAAAGATGCTGCCATCCTCGACACCAACGCGGCCCGCGTCCTGCGCCGCGTCTTTGCCGTACGTGCCCGGGGCGGTAAGACCCGCCTACAGCGGCGGTTGTGGGAGGTTGCGGAGCAGGTGACGCCCGCCGGCCGCGCCGATGTCTTCAACCAGGCGATCATGGACCTCGGCGCCACGGTGTGCCGCCCGCGCAACCCAATGTGTCCGATTTGCCCGCTCCGCTTCCAGTGCCGCCATCGGGCGCGCGGGTCACGCGAGGTGCAGTCCGCATGAAATGAGTCGAGCACCGCAGTCTGCAACGAAGGGGAGTCCGATGCGAGCAGTGAAGTTTGGCCTGTTCTTTCCTCAAGTCGGCCTGGGGTTCCCGGCGATTAAGGAGCGCGTACAGGCGGCCGAGCGACTGGGCTTCGACTCGGTTTTCTTCGTCGACCACATGTGGAGCCGTGGCCTGCCACAGCTCGACCACCTTGAAGCGTGGACGCTGATGACCGCCACCGCGGCCCTCACGCAGCGCATCCGAGTCGGCGCGCTGGTGCTCTGCAATTCGTACCGCAACCCCGCCCTGCTGGCGAAGATGGCCGCGAGCCTCGACGCGATCAGCAACGGCCGCCTGGTGCTCGGCTTGGGTGCCGGGTGGATGGACGAGGAGTACCGAGCGTATGGGTATCCGTTCCCGTCCGTGCGCACCCGCATCGAGCAGTTGGCGGAGGCCGTCGAGGTGATCAAGCGCCTCCTCACGGAAGAGCGCGCGAGCTTCCAGGGCAAGTACTACACCGTCGATGACGCCCCCAATCTCCCGAAACCGGTGCAGCGGCCGCGTCCGCCGATCCTCATCGGTGGCGGGGGGGAGAAGCGCCTCTTGCCGATCGTGGCCCGCCATGCGGACATCTGGAACTGCCCGAACAACCATGCGACCGAGCTGCCGCGCCGGCTTGCCGTGCTGCACGAGCACTGCAGGGCGATCGGGCGCAACCCCGGCGAGATTGAGGTGTCGGAGCAGTGCATCGTGGTGCTCGGAAGCGACGAACGCGATTTTCGGCAGAAATGGGAGATCGCGCGGAGAACGATCGGCGCGGTCTTCGATCTCGCGGGCTTTGGCCACGTACAGGGCGACATTCTTA
>JBBITY010000401.1:0-3549 GCA_037440565.1 Desulfurellales bacterium | reverse complement strand
GCTCCGGGATCGAACCGTTCTTCTACTTCGGCGCGGATGAAGCCTCGGCGGCCCTGGGCAAAGCGCTGCTGCGCCACGCCATCCGGTGGGAGATGCTGGTCCTCCCAGGCGGCACGGGCGCGATGTGCGACGCGTTGGGCGAGCGCCTCGCGGTGCGGACCGGTTGCTCGGCCGGGGCCGTCGAGGTCAGCGCCGATCGCGTCGCAGTCCATCACTCCGGCGGCACCGTCGAGGCCGACTATGCACTCCTGGCCATTCCGGCGACTGCCATCGCGCAGCTCGAAGGTTCTCTCAGCCAGGCCGACCGCAACGACCTGCGGAGCGTGCGCTATGCGCCGAACATCGCCTTGTTCTTCGGTTACGAGCGCCCCATCACGGTTCAATACCCGGTGGTGACCCCCGCAGGACCAGGCCGACATGCGATCGCCCGGGTTCGCACGACGTCGCAATGGGTACCGGAGTACCTGCCGGAGGGGAAGGAATTGATCGCGATTCTCGCCTCGAGCTGGCGCAGCGCCGAACTCCTGGAGCGCGAGCCGGCCAAGGTGGTTGCCGCGTTGCGCGCCGATGCCGAGGACATCTTCGGCCGCCTCGCCGACCCGGACTGGATTCGGCTGTATCCGCGCGCGGAAGCGATTGTTCTGCCGCAGCCCGGTCATTACCGGCGCATGCAGGCCTTCCTGCGCCGGCCGAGAGAACGGCTGCTCTACGCGGGAGACTGGCTCACCGGCTCGACCATCGAAGGGGCGGTGCGCACCGGGCTCGCGGCCGCACAACGCATCCTCGCGGAGCCGGGCTGATGGGGATCGTCGAGAGTCGAGAGTGAAGAGTTGGGAGTCGAGAGTTGGCCGTCCGCGGTCGACCATCATGTCCGTGCCGACTTTCGACGCTCGACTGTTAACCGGCCGACTGTGTCCTGCCGTGATCGTCTACCTGCATCCGCTTTCCGGCGCCGCAGTCGTCGTGCTGCTCGCCTATGTCGCCTCGCTTGGGTTGCGGCTGCGGACGGCCAGGCGCGACCGGCCGATCATCGCGGCGCGTCATGCGCGGCTGGCACCGCTGGCCTTCGCGTCGGTGCTGATCAGTTGGCTGGCCGGAGCGCTGTCGATCGCGTGGCGGCGGGAGGACCTCACCTTCGCGAGCACCTTCCACTTCCGCACGGGCACGGCGATGGTCGTGTTGTTGAGCGGCAGCGCGCTGACCGCGCGCGCGCTGCGCCGCGATCGCCCGGCCGCACGCGCGTGGCACCCGTGGCTCGGGGCGGCGGCGGTGCTGCTGGCTGCGGCGCATGCGGTTGCGGGGCTCCGCCTCATGCCGTAACAGGGCGGCGCTTGCACGCCGAAAGGACACAGACGTGAACACGCGGTGGTGGCGCCTCCTGGAATCAGCGGCGGGCCTGCTCCTCTTCGGCGTCGCCCTCACGATCCTCCACCACGAGCTGCGCGCGTATCACTACCACGACGTGCTGGCGGAGCTGCGCGGCCTGCCGCGCTCGCGCGTCTGGCTGGCGTTCGCCCTCACCGTGCTGAACTACGCGGCGCTGACCGGCTATGACCGCCTGGCCTTCGCATTCATCGGCAACCCGCTGCGCTACGCGCGGATCGCGCTGGCGTCGTTCATCGCCTATGTGTTCGCTCACAACGTCGGGCTGTCGTTTCTCGGCGGCAGCGCCGTGCGTTTTCGCCTGTACTCCGGTTGGGGACTGACCACGAGCGAGATCGCCGCCGTCGCTGGCTTCAATGCCATCACCTTCTGGCTGGGCTTTCTCACCCTCACCGGGGTCGCGTTGCTGAGCGCCCCCCCGCCCCTGCCCGCCGCGGTGCACCTGCCCCTCGCGTCGACGCGCATCCTCGGGATCCTGTGTCTCGCCCTGCTCGCTGCCTATCTCGCCGTGATCGCGGTGCGGAGATCGCCGCTGCGCTGGCGCGACTGGCAACTGACCCCGCCGGGCCTTCGGCTTGCGCTGCTCCAGGTCGGCCTGTCCGTGCTCGACTGGACGCTCGCCGCCAGCGTGCTGTACGCGCTCCTCCCCCCGCTGCGCGGCGTCCCCTTCATCCGCTTTGTCGGCGTGTATCTCCTCGCACAAGTCGCCGGCATTGCCAGCACTGTTCCCGCGGGGCTCGGCGTTTTCGAAACCGTGATTCTCGTCGCGCTCGGGCCGCTTGCCCCTCAATCGGCAATCCTGGGATCCCTCCTCGCCTACCGCGTGATTTACTACCTCGTGCCGCTGATCGCGGGGGTCGGACTGCTCGCAGGACACGAGCTCCTGGAGCGGCGCCCGGCGATCACCCGGCTGAGTCGCCTGGTCGGCCGCTGGGCTCCGGAGATCATCGCTCCGGCGCTGACCTTCACGATCTTCCTCGGCGGGGTGATTCTGCTGGCGTCGGGTGCCGTGCCCGCCGCGCACGGCCGGCTGAGCTGGCTGCACGATCTCCTCCCGCTGCCGGTCCTGGAGGTATCCCATTTCGTCGGCAGTTTGGTCGGCATTGCGCTCCTCATACTGGCCCGCGGTCTCCAGCGGCGTTTGGACGCCGCGTATTTGCTCGCCACGGTGCTGCTCGGAACGGGGATCCTGACCTCGTTGCTCAAAGGGTTCAACTACGAAGAGGCCCTCATCCTGAGTCTCATGTTGGCGGCGTTGTTGCCCTGTCGGCGCTACTTCTACCGCCGCGCCTCGCTCCTGGATGAGCCGCTGACGGCGCCGTGGGTTACGGCGATCCTGTTCGTTCTGATCGGCGTTGGGTGGCTGATGCTGTGGTCGTTCAAGCACGTGGAGTACTCGCACGACCTCTGGTGGCAATTCGAACTGTCGGCCCACGCGCCGCGGTCACTGCGCGCCGCCGTGGGAGTGCTCGTCCTGCTGGCGGCCTATGGCACGGCCCGCCTGCTGCGGCCGGCCCGCCCCGAACCGACGCCACCGACCACGGCCGACCTCGAACAGGCGCGGGCGGTCGTTGCGGCGTCGCCCGCGACCAGCGCCTACCTCGCCCTGCTGGGGGACAAGCTGTTTCTCTTCAACGCGGCGCGAACCGGCTTTGTTATGTACGCCGTGGAAGGCCGCAGTTGGGTGGCGATGGGCGACCCGGTCGCCGCCCCGGCCGAGACGCGTGAACTGGTGTGGGAGTTCCACGAACTGAGCGACCGGCACGGCGGCTGGACGGTGTTCTACGAAGTCGGGGCGAGAACCTGCCATTCTATCTCGACTTGGGGCTGAGTCTGCTGAAGCTCGGGGAGGAGGCGCGCGTGGCGCTGGCCGACTTTACGCTCGAAGGCGGCGCGCGCAAGGCCCTCCGGCAGGCCCACCATCGGGTCCAGCGCGACGGGTACCGTTTCGAGCTGGTTCCGTCCGAAGGCGTGCCGGAAATTTTGGCGGAGTTGAAAGCCGTCTCCGATGCCTGGCTGTCCGCCAAGCAGACGCGGGAAAAAGGGTTCTCCCTCGGCTGTTTTGATCCGAGCTATCTGAGTCGCCTCCCGGTTGCGATCGTCCGGCACGAGAACCGAATCATTGCCTTCGCCAACCTCTGGCTGGGAGCGGAAAAGGCGGAGCTG
>JBBITY010000400.1:0-3561 GCA_037440565.1 Desulfurellales bacterium | reverse complement strand
GAATAGACCGGCACGAGCCCGGCCACGGGTTTTCCAGTGGTGATCGCGCGTCGGGCAAAAGTGTTCGGCTCGCTCGCGACCGGCACGAAGACCGAAGCCTCTCCCTCGATGGTCTGAATGGCTTCCTCGGGGATCGCTACGACGGGCGGCGGATCGGGGTTGGCCTGCTCCGTGGCCGTGATTTCGACCTGCACGAACATCCCGGGCCACAGTGTGCCGTGCTCGCACTGCACTGCGATCCGAACCTGCGCCGAACGCGTGCGCGGATCGACCATCGGCGATATGTACGAAACCTGGCCCTCGTGCTTGTGACCGTTAGCACCGCCGGTCTTCAGCCACGCGGCAGCGTCGATCACGACTTCCGGCAGGCGCGCCTCGGGAACGTCGGCCAGCACCCAGAGCGTGGTCGTGTCCGCGAGCACAATCAGTGATTCTTTCTCGGGGCTGACCAGTTCGCCCAAGGTGACCTCACGCTCGACCACGCGGCCCGGAAGCGGCGCCACGATTGTGAAACGCGGGTTCACCTCGCCCGTCTCGGCCAGCTTCTCAACGGAAGTCTGGTCCATGCCGAGTAAGTGGAGCTTGTTCTCCGCGGCGACGGCGGCCGATTGACCAGTCTGATAGGCTGCCTGCGCGGACTTGAACTCGACTTGGCGTTTCTGCACTTCGTCGAGGGCGATGCCCTTGTTCTGCTCATAGAGGCGCGTGGCCCGCTCCAGCGCATTTCTTGCCAGGTCAACTCCCGCCACAGAGGTCTGTGCGAGGATGCGCTTTTGCAGGAAATCACTCTGAGCTTCGCCTAGCTCCGGGCTCTCAACGACGAGCAGAACGTCGCCCTTGCCGACGACGTCGCCCAATCTGGCGCGCAGCTCGACGACACGACCGGGCAGCGGCGAGCCAACGTGTGCCATCGCCTCCGCATTGAAGGACACGCGCCCCGGCGCCAGGAATGTCGGTTTGAGCTTGTAGAGCGACGCCTGCTCGACCTTGATGCCGTAGCCTTCGATCGCTTCGGACGTGAGCACTACTTCGTCGCTGTGCTCGCCACCGCCAAGCTCATGGTCGTGACCGACGCGTTCGTCCTCAGCGTGCGCTGCCTCCGTTTTCTCGGTCGCGCCCTTGCCATCCTTATCGCGGCACGCCGGAAGCACCAGCGCGAAGGCGGTGAGAAAACCAAAACTGATCGGGAGAGCGCTCCGTATCACGCGCGTCCGCTTTGCACGGAATTGGTCTGAGTTCATCATGCGTGTCCTCACAGCAGGAATGCCGCAAGCGCGCTTCGGGCGAAGTCCGCCACGAACTCGCGAAGCGTCGCTCCAAGGTCGGTCCGACCGTCACAACCGGTGAGCAAGCCCATTACCATCACCGTTGCAGCAAGGCTGCGAAGGCGGTGAATCCGGGGTTTCGGGAAGCTCGTCATCGGTCCACCTCCTGCGGATGTGTGCCTCCAGGACCGCCCGATTTCGCCGGCTGTGACGACGCTGGCTGCGTTGTCATCGCGGTCTGAAGGACCACCGTCGCCGGCCGCGCCGTGGCCCGCTCCAGATCAACCAGCGCGCTGGCCGCGTTCTGGAGCGCGGCGACATACGCCTGTCGCGTTTCCAGCAGCGACCGCTGGGCATCGATCACGTTGAGAATCGGAGTCTGGCCCGCTTGGTAAGCGGACTCCGAGAGCTCGAGCGTCGTTCGCGCCTGCGGCAGCACGTCCTGCTCGTACAGCCGGGCCACACCCCAGGCAGTCGTTACTCGGTCCGCGGCCTCGCGGGTTTCCTGCGAAATGGTCCGCAGGAGCGACTCCAGGAGTGCGTCCGCCTCCTGCATTGCGAGTTTGGCCCTTGCGATCTGCGCCTGATTCTGATCGAGAATTGGCAGCGTGATGCTCAGCGACGGCCCCAGAATGGCCTCGATCTGCTCACTCCGCGCCAGCCGACGCTGTCCGCGTGATTCGATCTCTGGCGCCGTTAATCCACCGTTCGCGATGGAAGCGCGAGCGGTATCCGCTAGCAGCTTTCGCCCAGGCATCGCGCGGCGGGCTTCTCGCTCCAGTTCAAAGCCGATCTCGACGCTCTGAAACACCTTCGCGTACTCCAGCTCGACCCGGGCTTCGGCTGCCGCTACGGCGTCGCGCGCCGCCCGCAGGTCCAGCCGCGCGTCGCGAGCAATCTCGACGAGCCTCTCAACATTGATCGCGGCATCCGTAGCAGCGGGAAGCGAATCAACGAGATGCAGTTCGTCCGCAGGAATGTCGAGACCGAGTAAGGTCGCCAGCATGCGCCGGGCCGTGGCCGCAGCCAGGCGGGCGTTGCGTTCCTCAACTCGAGCGCGAAGCAACTGGCCGCGCACAAGGTTTACGTCGAGCGAGCCGACGGCGCCGGCTTCAAGCCGGGCCTCGGAAATCCTCAATAACTGTTCGACGAGAGCGACGTTCTCGCGCGAGATCTCCAGCGCCCGCTGCGTGGCGACCGCGTTGTAGTAGGCAACCTTCGTGTCGTTCGCGATGCCCGCCGCGTCGCGCGCCGTTTCCAGGATCGTGCGATCAAGGTCGCGCTGCGCGGCCCGCGTGCGGGCGGGAATCATCCACAGATCAGCGATGTTCTGGGCGAGGCTTGCTTCGAGATCTGCCAGACCACCCGCCTCGGGAAAACGCAGCAGAATGCCAACGGTCGGATTGGTGAACAGTCCGGACTGCACGACGTCCGCGCGGGCCATTCCCGTTCGCAAAAGCCCCGCCCAGACCTTCGGGTTGTTAAGGAGCGCAAGTCGCACGGCCCCGTCCACTGTCAGCCCGTCCTTTAGCAGCGCGGCGGCGGCAGTCTGCACCGCCGGCTCATCGCCTGGGCGGTACGCAACGCGCTGGCCGACCGCGGCTTCGACTTGGCGATCCACACGGTCGTAGTCGGGCTTGGGGTTGACCGATGCGCAGCCCAGCCCAAGGAGCCCTTGCGCAGCGAGTAACAATGTGAATTCAAGCTGCCGAAGTATCCGCATCGTGACTGCCTCAAAGCGATTGCGGGACCGGACGGCCAATCAACAGACCAACGCAGCGCAACGTCGAGTGCGGCGCGTTACGTCAGGTGCTTCGAAACTTTTTTCAGATCAAGAGCGGAAGGGAGCGTTCGGAGGCCACCGAGCGGGGTGGGCGGTCCGCGGCGAAACGGTATCCAGCACACGGCGCTAGCTCCGCTGCGCCGTCACCCGGGGTTGCCCAAACGGCCATAAGGCTGGTCGAAAGCTCGACGGCGGGACCGTGGGTCGGTACGGACGGGCTGTTGCAGAAGCACTGGTCAAGCGAGCAGGAATCGTGTGGGGTGTGCGGCACGTTGTCGATCGGCGCCGCATCGCCCTGGTGGTGCAGCAGGGGCGCGCTGCCGCAGATCATTGGGCAGCACAGCAAGAGAGCAACAATCAGTGACGAAAAGGCCTTCCCGAACATCCACACGAATCCTATCGGCCGGTCGGTCGCCTGTCCACACTGGGGTGACGACGTGGTCGATCTACCCGAAAATGCTGTCCCCGTCCGGCTCACGAAACGCACCCCAGATGCCCGATTCGCAGCAGCGA
>JBBITY010000399.1:2400-3562 GCA_037440565.1 Desulfurellales bacterium | reverse complement strand
ATGTGTTGCTGCAAGCTTTTTTGCGCCGACACGTCTTCCAGAATCGCGACCGCTCCTTTGATCCGGCCTTTATCGTCCCGAATCAAACTCGCGTTGAGCATGACGGGAATCGGTCTGCCGTCCTTGTGATGGCCAACCGCCTCTCCCCGCCAACTGCGGCGCTGTACCGCTTCCCGCAGCTCAGCGGCCCACTCGGGGGCGGCCCCGGCCAGCTCCAAGGCGTCCCGGCCGATGGTCTCCTGACGGGTGTAGCCGAACATCCGCAAGAAGGCGGGGTTCGCGAATCGCACCCGAGCTCGCGCGTCGGTGATTAGCACGGCCTCCTCGGTGCTCTCCACCGCCAGGATGAGGCGCCGGCTGTCTTCGATCAGGCGCGCCCGCTCGAGCGCGACAGCGGTCTGACGCGCAATCCCGTCCGCGATGGTGAAATCGCGTTGAGTAAACGTCCGGCGCGCGCCACGGCGGGCAAACTCCATCACGCCGTAGAACCGGTCTCCGCTGACCAACGGCGCAATCAGGACCGCGGGCACGTCGGGCGCGGCCGCCTGCAAGGTCTCCGATGCAGGCACCACGGCGCAGTGCCCGAGGCGCCGCACCCATTCGAAGTCGGGCACTTCTTCTGGAGTGAGCTGGACGTCCGCGAACCGTCGGTCAATGGTTGGCCCTACCCCCGCCGCGACTGCCCCCGTGTAACACCCGGTATCCTCGGCCCAGAGCGCGATACCACAGTAGTCGACGTCGAGGCTGCGCGGGGCGATCTCGACCACCTGCTCGAGGATGTCGTCGAGGCGGGTCAGACGGCTGACCGCTTCGCTCACCGTCAACAGGGCGTTGGCGACTGCCGCCGACGCGCCTTCGCGATCGAAGCGACCGCCCGCCGGTGCCGGCCGCGCGACCGGCGCAGCAGCGGCGCGCGCCACGACATGGCGGAGCCACATGGTGGTCACCGAGCTGAGCACCAGCAGCCCCGGCACGGCGCTCGCCCACGCCGTCGCCAGTCGCGCGCTCGCCGCCGCGTCTAGCGGCGCGGCGGTGAGCCAGAAGTGGCCCGCCCCGCCCAGCGCCCCGAGCAGCGAGCCCGCCGCGAGCAGAAAGCACGCGGCAACCCAGGGTCCAAAGACGACACCGTACTGCACCGCATTCAGCGGCAGCAACAACAGCA
>JBBITY010000399.1:0-2356 GCA_037440565.1 Desulfurellales bacterium | reverse complement strand
GACGCTGGGGCCAACGGAACGACGTTGATGCCGATGTCAGCGAGGAGCAGCGGCCACGACACGCGGCCGCGCCGATAGCGCAGCGCCACCAGAAGATTGAGCACCAGATAGCCAATGAACGCCGCCTGGACTATCTTCCAGAGCACGCCCGTGACGCGGAGCCATTCGTTGAAAAACAGCCACGCGCTCAAACCCGCGGCGACCCGAATGACCAGCAGGTGCGTCGCCACCTGGGCGAGACGTTCACCCGTCACCTCCACGCGCGGTCGCCAGGGCCCCCAGAGCATGAGCCACTCTAGTGCCGCGCGGACCGCTGACGCAAGAAAAGCGCCGGCGCAATGAGCGGGCGGCCCCGTGTCCCGCCCGCTCACTTGCTCAAGGCTTTGGCTCGCAGGGCTTGTACGCCTCCGGCAGCATGTACAGGGCGTAATGCGGCGCGTCGGCTTTGGCCGGCATCTTGCGGACGCCGAGGTCGACGACGAGCGCGTCTCCCGCGCGCGGTTGCGTCGCGCCCAGCATCAGGCGGAAGAACCCATCGTCCATGGTCTTGGTTCGCACCGTCCAGGTGTTTGGCAAGAAGAGCTTGACGAACCGGCCGCCCAGGGGCTTGCCGTCTTCGCCCTGTAAGCGACCGGTGATGTGAATGTCGTACGGATACAGCATCCGCGTCGGAAAGTTCGCGTCGAGGAGGCATTGCCCGCATGGTTTGCCGTCGTGGAAGCCCGCTTCGACACCGCTGGCACACCCTGAGCCCTTCTTGGGGTTCTGACACGCGTCGCAATCCACGATGACAGCCAGTATCTTGCCGCCCTTCGGATCTTTGATCGCCTGCTGCGCCGCCTCGGCGGCCACCGGCAATAACGACACGAGAAGCAGGAACCTCATCAACCGCATTTGCAACACCCCTGGAACCAGCACGGCGCCACATGAACGCCGCGTTCGTTGAGAATCATCGTGCGGCTTCCTATACTGCACGCGCTCGACGGACTCAATGTCCGCCGGGAAACCGACAAGCGCATGGCTATCGCACCGTGGGAGGCCCTCATTGAGGCCGCGGCCGCATTGGTGGCTCGGGCGCGCTACGTCGTAGCGTTGACTGGGGCAGGGCTGTCGGTCGAGAGTGGAATTCCGCCCTTCCGCGGCCCCGGCGGCTTGTGGACGAAGCATGGGGAGCCACCGATGAACGGCTACCAGCGATTCTTGGCCGATCCGAAGGGTGCGTGGCAGGATCGCCTGAACCCCACCGGGCCCATGCGGGAGCTATGGGAAACACTGCAGCGCGCCCGACCCAATCCGGGGCACCGGGCGCTGGCGGCGCTGGAGGAATGCGGCGTTCTGCGCTGTCTGATCACCCAGAATGTCGATGATCTGCACCGCGCCGCCGGCAGCCGGCGCGTGGCCGAGATCCACGGCAACTACACGCTCATCCGGTGCATCGAGTGCGGGCAGCGCTCTCCACGCGAGGCCGTTTCGCTCGACGTACTGCCGCCGCGATGCGGGGCCTGCGGGGGAATCTTGAAGAGCGACACGGTGTCATTCGGCGAGCCGATTCCGGCGGACGTCTTGCACCGGTGCTTCGAGGAAACCGAGCGATGTGATTGCATGATTGTCGCCGGCACCTCGGCGACCGTCTACCCCGCCGCGCAGTTCCCGATTTCGGTGCGCGAGCGCGGCGGGGTGCTGGTCGAAATCAACCCGTATGAAAGCGAGCTCACTCCGCTTTGCGCGGTCAGCATCCGCGCGCCTGCCGGTGAAGCGCTGCCGCGGCTCAGCACACGAATCATGGAGCTGCACAGAGCGGGAAGCGAATAGCCGCGCCCGGCGCGCTGGGCTCCAAGTCCTCTCACCTTCGGAATCGGGGCGAGGGGACGAGACGATCCAGCGCCACGTCTGCGCATCGGAAAGCTCAGGACTGATCGATGCCCGAACGCTTGCCGCCGACCTGGCGGGCCGCGACCGCCGCCGGCTTGTTGTTGGTGGTCTTCGCCCTGAGCTACCGGCTGGGTACGCCGGCGCTTTTCGACGACCCCAATGACGCGCAGTACGCCGAGGTGGCGCGGGAGATGTGGGAAGGCGGCGACTGGATCAACCCACGATTGAATTACGTCGTCTTTCTCAACAAACCACCGCTGCTTTACTGGCTGATCGCGGGTTCGTACGCGCTGTTCGGTGTGTCCGAATGGGCCGCCCGCCTCCCTGGCACTCTCACTGCGCTGGCGACCCTGTTTCTCCTGTACCGCCTGGGACGCGAGCTGTTCGACCCGCTCGCCGGTCTGCTTGCGGCGGCGGTGTACGCCGGAATGCCGAGCACCTTGATCGAGGCGCGTTTCATTCGGCCCGATTCGTTGCTGACCGC
>JBBITY010000398.1:0-3575 GCA_037440565.1 Desulfurellales bacterium | reverse complement strand
CGCTCGACGTGCTGCGGAACGGCCTCAAGGACTCGGGCTGCAAGTTCCGGCTGGCGTACTTCCGTCCCGCGAGCGGCCTCAACGAGGAGACCCGGCGACTGCACGAATTGTTCGGTGGGAATTTTCCCCGGGATTCTTTCGCTGCTTTTGCCGGCGCTGCAGCTCGGTTGTGCCCGGCGACCCGCATGAAGACCGCACGTTCGTTCCAGCCGGCAATCTGAACGGCGATCCGCCCGCAAAGGCAACTTCCACGCGGCTTGCCCGGCGGATCGAGTGGCTGGCGGCCGGCGAGGACGGGAACATCGATGCCTTCCGGGTAGGCTTCGAAGCGCGGCAGGTCGTCTTGAATGTGGTGCCCATGGGCGCGCTCGACGACGATCCGGGAATCCGTCCGCAAGCGCACATTTTCGTCGGCTCGAAAGCGCCCTGGTACGAGACACCTGGTGACCTGCCGCAGTTCACGGAGTATCCCAAGTAGTCGTCGTTGCGTCTTTCGGAACCGATCGGCCGGAGGCTACGATTTGACGTAGCGTGCGGCTTTGATGCATGGAGTGTTCAGGAGGACGCGCGAATGAAATCAGTCCCTGACCGCACCTGGCCAGTGGCGGTTGCACTCGGCATCTGCTCCTTTGCCGCACTCTTGCTCGGGGTTCGGCCGGCACCGGCGCAGACCCAACAGGAGCAGAATCTTTTCAACACGGTCAAAACGCGCATGCTCGGGCATGCCGCTCAGATGCCGCATACGATCGCCGACGGCGTTACTTCGTGCTCGCAGGACTGCTGGGGCATGTCCTTTCCTTGCCCGCGCAAAACGCCGCCCTCGGACCCGCAGCTCACCGGCGTGACGTTCATCGACTGGCCTCGGGCGGCCTTGCCGCCGCGGCGCTCGCGGGCGGAGGGGGGAGATTCGAACTCCCGGACCCCTTTGGGGGATCGCCGAACCGGACCCGGGCCTTGCCTTGGATAGCGCCGGCAACCTGTTTTCTGCGGAGGTGGTAAGGATCCGCAAGGTGGACCCGGCCGGGATCATCAGTACAGTGGTCACCAGTCCGTATGCCCGCGCGCCTGTCGTTGCCGCCAGCGGCGACCTCTACTTCCTCGACAGCTTCGGCGACCGGGTACGCAAGGTTGCCCCCGACGGAACCGTTACCACCGCCCTCAACAATACCGGCGCGCATGGCTTCGGTGGCGACGGCGGTCCGGCAACAGACGCAACGATGCTTGCGGCAAGCGGCCTCGGATTAGATCGCAACGGAAACCCGTATATCGCTCGGCGTGGCGGTGACTGACTCGTAGCGGTTTGGAGCGGCCGAGCCCGAGGAGGCGTGGCCATGAAGCACGGCGCGGCAAGGCTCGGTATCGACGTTGGCTCTTCGCACAAGGCCATCGGCGTTCTGGATCAGGGCCCCGGCAAGGTCCCCGACAGAGCCCGTCATTTCCCTGCTCCTGCGCCTTTTCTGCTCACACCCTATCGGCCGAGCCGCACCCATCGAGTGCCTCAGCGACAGCGTGGACTAGCTCGTCGACGGTGACGGTAGTGTCACCGCTGCGGTCGAACGTCGGGCAGACGTGGAGCGGAAGAGTGCCGAGGGCGATATTAACGCCACGCACCAGTTCGTCCACGGTGACGGTGCCGTTGCCGTCGCAATCACCGGCGCAGGCCAGCGGCGGCGGCCCGATGGTGATCGATGTGTCCCCATTGGGAGGACATGCCTTTGGTTCGACGTGACCGACCAGGTCCGTGGCGATGCTGCAGAAGGCGTAGGTCGCGCCGACCTGCCCGGTGAAGAGCGCCGTGGTGTCCGTCGTGTCGCTGACCAGCGGTTCAAACGCCCCACCGTTCGTGGAAACGTATACGGTGTAGCTGGCAATCCCGGCGCCCGCATCGCTGCCGTCCCACTGCACGTGCACCACAGGATCCAGTTGCGTAGTGGGAAGCGGCAAGACGCGACTCTGTGGCGCGCTGGCGTCGATGGTGTTGCAGTGCGGCGCGGTATCGATCGGGTCGTTGACGTCGAAGACGATGCGCGCCCGGTTGCAGATCTGCGTGCCGGTCGGCAATCCCGGCTTGGGTTGCACAGTGAACTGAACGCTGCCTTCCCCTTCGGGTGGATTGGCGTTGGGCGGAAGGAAACCGGCCAGCGGATCGTCGGGAACCTGCAGGCTGAGCGCATCGACCGCCTGAAAACGCCAGGTCACGATCCCGTTGCCCGGGTCGATGCCCGCCTCCAGCCGCACAAGCAGGTTCTGCTCGGGACGCAGATCGATGCCTCCGCTGAACGTGAGGGAGCCGGCCGGTGCCGGCGCGGTGGTCATTCCGAACGACATGGTTCCAAGCGCGAACGTGTCCAGGTCGAGTGCGGTGACGTCGAGCTGGTCCGTGACGACCACTTCGCGGGCCGGCGCTGTAGCGGTCGCCTCGTTTTCGAAGTGGACGACGTATGCGAATGGCACGCCCGCGGGCACAAACTGGGCGGTGGTGACACCTTGCCTGCCGTTCTTGTCGTTGGGATCACTGGCTCTCCGCCGCCGCCGCGGAATCTTGTCACACTCGGGATCGCCGAGGCTGCCCAGGCCGGGCAGGACCGGTTGCCTGCGGCACTTGCGCGGCACGCAGCGGTGGAAGTGCGAGACCAACGGCGGTGGGCACTTCGGCCGCCTGGGCGTCGGCGCTGGCGTCGGCCCCTTGCCTGGAGTGCGGTTCGGACACGAGGGATCGCCGTGCGGTTTGCAGGACGTCCCGGCTCGGCACAAGGCGCACGCCGTCCCATCGGCGCCGCCACATTGGAGACACTCGGCGGTTGCCGCCGTCGGACCCGCAAGGGAGGCGAGGAGCCGATAGAGGGAATCGATCCAACCCGAGCTGCCTCGGCGGAGGGACGCGGCTGCCGAAACGTGCTGCGCCATGGTTCGAGCGGCTCCGAACTGTGCGACGTCGATGACGATCTGGGAGAGACTGAAGACTCCAGGGTGTGTGCCCACCGTCTCCACCCAGGTCCGTCGTCCGTCCTGGATCATGCTGGTGAGCTGGGCCCTCAAGTACTGCTCGAGGTCCGGCACGATCTCGGGAGGAATCGCCACACCGAGATTTTCTTCGGCATAGATCTGGGCCGCCTCGGCAAGACTGGTGACGACCTCTCCCTCCAACTCCGGTGTGAAGAAGGGCGAATCAATGCCGACGTTGATCTCCGCGTCATCCCGATCGGGGGCCGTCAGCGGCGTTGTCAGGAGGAAATGAAGGGCGCCGGTGTACCCCGCTGGTATCAGCGGCAGGAAGAGCGGGATGCTGGTGTCTGCACCCTCGACGCCGTCGGCGACGACATCGATCGGCGCCTGCGTCCAGTCGGTAGGGATCTGCTCGGGGTGTGTCGGCGGCGGTGCAATCTCGAACTCGACCTGGAGAATCTCGTCGCTCGGCACGCTGATCGTCAGCGGAACCCCCTTGGCGTCGACATTCCCGCGATTGCCGAACACCACGAAGTATCGTTCCGCCAATCCCCGGCGCACGCCCGTGCGCCCGACGATTTGGACGAACAGTCGAGGCTCTTGGGTTTCCTCGATGGTGAATCCCTCCG
>JBBITY010000397.1:0-3594 GCA_037440565.1 Desulfurellales bacterium | reverse complement strand
GAGGCGCTGCAGACCCGCATCAACGCCTTGACCACGGACTTCGTCAATCGCGACGACCCGGCGCAGCGCGCGGTCATCGAGCAGGACCGCAACAAGGCTCTGGCCGAGCTGGCTCGGGTCCAGAAGGACATTGAAGCCAAGACGAAGGCGATTGCCGACATCGAAGAGGAAGCTCGCCGCGCGGGCGTGCCTCCTGGCTGGCTGCGCTAGGCCGCGCCCGAGGCGCGGCCAGGGCCTGCTGCCCGCGGCGAGGCGTATCGACCCGTCAATCGTGGCGGATCCAACCCGGAGCCTCGGCGCGTGAAGGCCCGCGGCGCGCCCCCCGCACCGATCCTGCTCGTCGAAGACAAGGATTCCCTGCGGACGATGCTCCGGCTCGCCCTTGAAGGGCAGGGCCACACCGTCGTCGAGGCGCGGGACGAAGCCGAGGCCGTGGCCCATCTGCGCGACGCCCGGCCCGCGGTCGTGCTCTCGGACCTCCGCTTACCGGCGGGCGACGGCTTTGGCGTGCTCCGCGCCGCCAGAGAGGCCGATCCCGAGCTGCCGGTGATTGTGATGACGGCGTACGGCAGCATCCAGGATGCCGTCTCCGCGATGAAGCAGGGCGCAATGGACTTCCTGGCCAAGCCGATCGACCCCGATCACCTGCTGCTGCTCGTCGAGCGCGCGCTGGCGCAGCGCCGCCTGCTCGACGAGTACCGCTTGCTGAAGGAAGAGGCGATGGCCCGCGGCGCGGGCCAGGGCATCGTGGGGGAGTCTCCTGCGATCCGCCAGGCCCTGCTGGCCATCGAACGCGCGGCCGGCACGGACACGACCGTGCTGCTGGAGGGAGAAAGCGGTACGGGCAAGGAGCTGTGCGCCCGGGCGCTGCATCGAGCCTCCGCGCGGTCGACCGGTCCCTTTGTCGCCATCAACTGCGCGGCGATTCCGGACACGCTGCTCGAGGCCGAGCTGTTCGGCTACGAGCGCGGCGCCTTCACCGGTGCGACGCAGCGCAAGCCGGGACGCGTCGAGATGGCGCAGCGTGGCACGCTGTTCCTCGATGAAATCGGCGAGCTGACCGTGCCCCTCCAGGCCAAGCTGCTGCGAGCCATCGAGACCCGTCGGATCGAACGGCTGGGCGGCACCGCCACGATCACCGTGGACACGCGCATCGTGGCGGCGACCAACCGCGATCTCCGACGGGCGGTGGCAGCCAGGCAGTTTCGCGAAGATCTCTACTTTCGCCTGTCGGTCTTCCCGATTCGCGTACCCCCGCTTCGAGAGCGCGTGGAGGACATTCCCCTGCTGGTGCATCACTTCGTCGCCCGTGTCTGTCGCGAGACGGGACGGAAGACGCCGGCCGTCACGCCGGAAACAATGGCGGCCCTTTCCGCCTATTCGTGGCCCGGCAACGTACGCGAGCTGCAGAACGCCCTCGAGCGCGCGGTCATCCTCGCCGAAGGAGACCGGCTGCTGCCGCACCACCTCAGTCTGCCGCCGGCGAGCCTGCCGCCCGCCACTGCGCCTGTCGATCCGTGGGACCTGGTCGATCTCTCGGGCAGTCTCCACGAAGCCAAGGCGCGTACGGGTGCCGAGGTCGAGCGGCGGAAAATCCAGCGCGCGCTGCTGGAGGCCAACGGCGACCGGCGCCGGGCCGCGGAGCTCTTGCAGGTGAGCCCGACGACACTGGCAGCAAAGCTTAGGGAGCTGGGGCTCTAACCGTAACCGACTCCTAACTGGCCAGGTGACACAGCCTCCCGGTCATTCCTTGAAGGGCCGATGAGGCAATTCGTACGGTACCTCCCGCAGCAAGGCTTGGTGCTCGGGCTTGGCGCGGCGCGGCGTATAAAAGCGGATGCGGCCGGCCGTGAGGTCAACATCGCACCGAACCAAGCGGTGGCTCGAGAACGAATCGACCTCGAAGCGGCGCCCAAGCAGACTCACGACTCCGTGCTCGGTCGTGCGGCGCAGGAAGACCATCAGGGCCTGGGGATGAGTTTGCAGGTCCAACGCCCAAACCGCTTGGGAAGCGCCGCCGCGGCGGAGCCGCCTCAATGCGGGCCGCGGCCCGTCGCCGAAACGCGGAGACGATTTCTACTTTTCAACCAGACTCAAGGCATTACCAATCGTCATGATGAGATCTTCGATCGGCGGACTCGTGCAGCGAATGGTATGAGCGACCGGGCGCCGATCCGACCACTCAACTCGGTCCAGCCGCTGGTTTCCAGCCCGGCAGACCCACCGCTGCACGGTATTCACAGTGGTTCGGAGTTGCCGGGCGACCGCTCGCATCGACTGCCCAGCCCGAACCAGGGCAACGATACGCTGACGCTTGGCGGTTCGCGCATTTTTTTACGCATGGCGTCCTCTCGTGATGCTGGCCAGTATCAACAGGACGCCTGCTTAGCCAAATCGCGGGCTGTGGAAGCTGCCGGCGCTGTGGAAGCACAGAGCGCGTCCACAAGCGCCTTGGAAAACGCAAAGAACGCGTTTCCCACAAGCCCCTTCTCTTTCATTCGAGCTCGGCGAACTGACCGCCAAGCTCTGTCCCTCAGGTGACCGGGAGGCTGGGTCACTTCGCCGTTAACTCTTAACTTTTAACTCTTGACTCTTAACTCTTAACTCGGTGAACTCCTACCCCCTCAACCCAATCGCCTTGATCGCCCCCTTCAGCTCCAAGTCCGTCACGTCCCTGAGCGTCACGGGCTTGCCCGGCGCCGCGGCGGCGACGAAGTGCAGCGTGCCGGAGAGGACCTTCTTGTCGTGCCGGATCGCCCCCAGAACCTCCCTGACGGGAATGTCGGCGACTGCGGGCAGCGGCCCCAGCTCGACAATCAGGCCGCGCACCGCATCATGGAGCTCGGCCGGCGTGATGCCGCGCTCCACGCCGAGCGCAAGCGCCGCCAACATGCCGTAGGCGACGGCTTCGCCGTGGCGGAACCGCCGGTACTTCGTCGCCGCCTCCAAGGCGTGGCCCACCGTGTGGCCGAAGTTCAGGATGCGTCTCACGCCGGACTCGCGCTCGTCGGCCGAGACGACGTCGGCCTTGATGCGGCAGCAGGCGGCGACAATCGGCGCCAGCGCGTCGGTGTCGCGAGCGAAGACGGCCGGCAGCGACGTCCGCAGCCGATCAAGCAGCGGCGGCTCCGCGATGATGCCGTACTTGATAACCTCGTACAAGCCCGCGCGGAACTCCCGCCGCGGCAGCGTGTCCAGCACCGCGGGATCCGCGACGACGAGGCTCGGGGCGTGAAAGGCGCCGATCAGGTTCTTGCCGAGCGCATGGTTGACGCCGGTCTTCCCGCCGATGGCGCTGTCCACCTGGGCCAGCAGCGTTGTCGGCACGTGCACGAGCGCGATCCCGCGCAGATAGGTCGCGGCCGCGAAGCCGGCCATGTCCCCGATGACCCCGCCGCCGCTCGACCCGCGCCTACCGCTCGGTCCGTGAGCGCCTGGGGCTCGTGACGGCGACGCTCGCCGAGGACATCGCCGGCATGCGGGTCGTGCAGTCGTTCACGCGCGAGGAGACGAACCAGCGCCAGTTCCGCTCGGTGAACTACCGCTACCGCGACTCGAACCAGGAGACGGTCGTCCTCAGCGGGCTCTACTTCC
>JBBITY010000396.1:1097-3603 GCA_037440565.1 Desulfurellales bacterium | reverse complement strand
ATTCACGGCACCAATATTCCCTGGGGAGTGGGGATGCAGGTGAGCCATGGGTGCATCCGGCTGTATCCGGAGGACATCGAGCAGCTCTTTCCCATGGTGCCCGTGGGTACGCCCGGCGAGTTTGTGTACCAGCCCGTGAAAATCGGCGCGCGCAACGGCCATATCTTCGCTGAGGTTCACCCCGACATCTACAGCCTGACACCGGGGCTGTTCGCCGAGGCACGGCGGATTCTCAGGCAGCTTGGGTGGCTCAATGCCGTTGACTTCGGGCGCTTGGAGCGGGCGGTCACCGAGCAGTCCGGTGTGCCGTTGGACATCACGTGGCAGGCGGACGGCCACGACTTGCCGGAGGAGGATCTGCGGCCGGCCGGCAAGATCGCGCCACACCAGATCGGCTCAGTGCCGCGGGAGGATCAGTTGGATTGATCACTGCAGGTGGTCCCACACGCTGCCGACGCAGACGCAGGGCGACGCGGCGGTTGGATCCGCGCGTCGCGTCGCTGCGCATTCCGCCTCATCGCGGAAAACCTGTCCGCGCCCGTTGCTGACCAGCACGACCCGGCGAGTCGGTGGCACCGTCTGTGGGCGCGGATATGACAAATACCCCCAGGTCGTGCAGTTGGGGATGCTCGCAAGGCGCGACCGAAGTATCTGGTTTTCCTGCAGCGCCAGTTGGTGCGCCTCGGCCAGCTCGGCCTGCTGCGCTTCGATCGATGCCAGTCGGCGATCGGCTTGCTCCTGGGCCTCGCGCAACTCATCGAGCTCGCTGGCCATGTCCCGGTTCTCCGTCTGCAAGTGGGCGTGTTCAGCCAGGAGCGCCCTCTTCTCGGCCTCGATTCGATCTCGTTCGCTGCGCAGCCGCGAGAGGGCCTCTTCGGTTTCGGCACGGGCGGCGGTCGTCTCCGGAGGAGCTGGCGGTGGGACCGGTTCGGCAGTCGGCTGGACGCGAAAGCGGCGCTCGGTCCGGATCAGCCACCCCAACGCGGGGGAACGGATTTCGAGCACGTACTGACCCGGCCGCGGAAGATCGTCGGCCGCGATTTCGAACGGGCTGTACCGGGCGCCCAGGTCCCGCCGGAAGCCGCTGCCCGACACGGTCGCCAGCATTGGCTGCTGGCCCTCCCACCGAACGGTGACCGGCGCCGTGACAATGGCTCCGTCGGCCGGCGAGGTGATCACCGGCGAGACTGTGCGGAGCAAGGTGCTCCTGAACGTGAGATCAGCGGCTCCCACTGCCAGCACGCAGACGACGAAGAGGCCGATGGCCTGCCGCATACGCATGTCCCAGTGCTGGGCGCGATTATATGCTCGGCCTGCGGGTTGGTGACAAGAGGGCCAGGGACCTATCCGCGCCCTGTGCTCACTGAACCTTACCGCTCGCCCTGAGCTCGTCGAACGGCGTCTCGGCTTGCACGGACAGGTTCCCGACTAGTACACGAGCGCAGCGGCGCGCACCGGGGCGCCGTCGGCGTCGGTCAGGGGCATCGGGAAGCCGGCGAAGACGATGTTGCGCTCGCGGGCCAGCGCCTCGAGATTGACCAGGCCGACGATGACCGGAATGCGCGCCTGAAAAAGCGGCAGGTACTCCGCCCATATGCTCTCTGGGGGCTGTCCGCGGCGCATGCGCTCATCCAGCTCGTCGTACAGCACAAGGGCCGGCATGTCGGTTGCCAAGGCGCGGATTTGTTTCGCGGCCAGCCACTCGCTCGCCTGTGCCGAGAGGGGAGCGAAGCGCGGCCAATCGTCGCCCTGGGGAGGTTCGTAGCCGACCAGGAGCAACACGATCTCGTCCGCCATGATCCGCGCCAACTCGAGGTCCGTGATTTGAATCGGAGAGTGGCGAGTGTGCCAGCGAAGGTCCACGAGATGAGCAGGGCCGAAAAGCTGATCGAGGTGCACGTCCGCCGGCCGATCGCCGCCGCGCAGCAACCGCGCCGGCGTATCGAGATGCGTGCCGCTGTGACTCGGCAGATGCAACGCCTGCAGCCCGAACGCCATTGCGGGGTCGCTCGGCACGATGAGCGTGCTCCGGATACGCCCGTCGGAGCCGAGGAACTGAAGCGCCTGCGACCCGAGTCGCTGCACGTTCACGTCGGCCGTCAGCGCGGGCGAGAGATCGACAATCCGGCTCGGAAGCGGCACGCTCTGGGCGCGGCAACCCGCGATCCCGAGGAGGCCCCCCAGGAAGAGCACCAGCGGCCCCAGCGCCCGCGCGCGGCCCCGGGCGGCGCATGCGGCGGGCCAGCGCGCCGGTACCTCCCAGCGGCGCGGGCCGCCTGGTCGAGCTGCTCCCCTCTCACCACGCATACCAGTGGCTTGTAACAGACGTGGGATGGAGAGTTAACCGAAAACGCGTCACTCGTATCCCCTTGGGCGATCCGTTGCGATCAGTGACGAACGGCACTCAAGTCGAAGTACATGCGGACTTCCCGCTCGCACCGCCGGCACTCCAGGTGCGCCACCCGCAACCGTTGTGGCGTGTCCGGTGCGGGTCCCTCGCCGCGCA
>JBBITY010000396.1:0-1087 GCA_037440565.1 Desulfurellales bacterium | reverse complement strand
CGAGACGGCCGCCACACCGGCACGTGTGCGTGCGCACGGCGAAATCGATCTCGCCATAGTCGTGGATGCGGATGGCTGTCGCTGGCGTCGCGCCGGGGCGGCTTCGCTCGACGGCGCGGTCCTGGAGCAGACGCAGCGCCAGCGCGACCACCGCGATGACGACGGCGAGGCCGATGAGGGCGGTCAGCATGGCCCGCCGCACGTCGGTGGCGCGAGGATCAGCCGCGACGCGTCGGTTGTGCCGATTCGGCACGATCGAAACCCGAATGGCGTCTGCACGCGACCTTCCTTATCAAGCGCCGGTCACAAGGCAAAGACCGGCCGCCGGCTCTCTTGGTTGAAGGCGAGAGGCGTGTTCGATAAGGTGCGCGGGGGGAGAGAAGCGCCATGCCACGAGCCTATGCGATCACTGCCGAGGCCATCGCCGCTGAACGGCGCCGGGTCGACAACGATCTTTCGCGATTCGACGCGTCGAGGGTCATTCGGATGGATTCGCTCGCCCTGCGACCGATGGGGCCCCGCGACGTGCACGTGCGCATCCTGGCAGCTTCCCTCGAGCACAACGTGGATCACGCGGTGCTGGCCGATACCGTCAACATCGCCGAGTTGCGCGGCGGCAAGATTTACCCCGGCAACAGCGCGGTGGGCGAGGTGCTGGCCGTCGGCGAGCACGTGACGCGCTTTTGCCCGGGCGATATCGTGATCACGCACTGCAACGGTGAGCCCGACCAGTACGGCTATCCGTTGCGCATCTGGGCGTACGATGCGCCTGACTCGATCGGGTGGTACAGCGAGGAGGCCGTGGTCGGCGAGTGGCAGCTCATCCCCGCGCCGCTTCGCTGTGGCCTGACGTTGTGGGAAATCGCCGCGCTGCCGTTGCGCGCTCCGACCGCCTACCACTTGTGGCGGCGCGGACACGATATCTTCCGCATCAAGGTGCCGCGCGAAAAGCTGGCTCGGCTCAACGTTCTCGCCTTTGGCGGCGGCGTGTCGGAGCTGTTCCTCATGCTCGCGGGGCACGAAGGCCATCGCGCGTTCTTTTGCTCGGGGAGTCCGGCGCGCCGCGAACATCTGGAGAGGCTCGGCA
>JBBITY010000395.1:0-3629 GCA_037440565.1 Desulfurellales bacterium | reverse complement strand
CTCGTTGGGCTCATAACCCAAAGGTCGCGGGTTCAAATCCCGCCCCCGCAACCAAAGTTACTTCCAGGGAAAGGTCGTCGGATTCCGACGGCCTTTTCCTTTGTACGCTCGCCCCGAGCATGGCCGCCAGGTTGCCTCTCAGCTCGATGCCGAGTTCCCTTCCGTTCGTCGCAGGAGTCAGCACGATGGCGTCCACGGGGCCGCGCAGCGCCTCGGTCGCCTCGACTCGACTCTCCGGCTGCTGAAGCGCGGCGGCAAGCTCCGTAACCTTCGTGCGGTAGGTGCGGGCCATCTCCGGGTGCAGCAGCGGCGGCGGCTCGTCAAGCCGCGGCGAGCTTCGTCTGGAGCGCTTCACGTCGCAACGCATTCGCCTTCAGCTCGTCCTTGACCTCGCTGGCGGGGATGCCGTCCATGATGGACTGTTGAGCGTTTTGGCGATACCTTCCGGCGACACGCCGGCGACGAAGTCGCGGAAGCTGCGTTCGACGACCGCGGCGTGCTCGGGACTCATCTCGCGCTCACCCGTCGTCACGGTTCCCGCGTTCATGGTCTTGACGACACGGTAGCCGCAGCAGAGACCGCCGGCCGACTTGCCATCTTCGATGCGACCGCGGAGTCCGCGGTGTGTCTTCTCGGCGAGATCCTTCAGGAACAAAGCGTTCATCGTGCCCATGAACCCGATGTGGAGGTGCGTCATGCCTTCTGCGAGCGTCACGATAGTCACGCCGGCACACGTCAGCCGCTTCAAAAGCCCAGCGGTGTCCTCTTGGTCGCGGCTGAACCGGTCCAGCGACTGGGCGAGCACGACGTCAAACCGCTGGTTCAGGGGATTCGGTTGTCGGCTTCGCGGACGTGACGTCGCGCGAGCAGACAACCAGAAAAGCGAGTTGAGAAACGGAGGACGAACCGTGGCCTGAAACCGCCGATTCGAACGTGCTCCACACCCGGCGATGTGGACGGGCTGCGAGTGGCAGCCGGCGAAGATGATCCGACAGTCGCGCCGACACCGACCGCCGTCAAGCATTTCAGTCGTGGCGGTCGATAGTTGCCAGGACACGGGTCGCGGCTCGCGGGGTCAAGGCCGCCACCGCGCGCCGCCGGGGCCCCCAACGCGCGGACTGTGCGCGTTGGGGTGGCCGCTGCGCGGGCGGAGCGAAATCGCGCAGGCGCGCAGCGCCTTGAGCGCACGAGTTGCGAGCCGCACAGTGACCGGGCGACGGCCGAAGATCGCGCCGCGGATCTACGCGCGCGCAACGCCGCCTCGATGCGCGAATCCGACGACGACGCTTCTGGCTGAGGAACAGGCAGCGTGGCGTGAGCGACCACCTCCGTGGCCGCGGGCTTGGCGGGCCAAGCGGTCCAAAAGGTGGTCGCTCGCGCGACGTGATTGCCTCTGGCGATGGCATGGGCGCGAGACACAGAACCGTGGCGGCGGAGATCGTCGCCGTTGTGGGGGACGCAAAGCGCTCCGGTACCGTGTGTTACAGGCGCCGTGCACGTCCCGCAGCCGGCGCCAGGGCGGCGCGTTGTCGTCCATCCAGCGCCAGAAAGGGGCGAACACCTCGCGCGGAGGGGGTGTTCCCCCGGTGTTTCCCCCTCGCGGGGCGTTTGCCGGGCTTCCGACCCTATCCCAGAAGTGGAATATTCTACGGGTGCGATGCGTTCCGGCCTCGGGCGAGAAGCCGCGCCGTTGGATCGGGTCGTCGAAGCGGGACTTCCTCGACTTCCCGAAGCCCGCCCAGGACGACATCGGCAATGCTCTGGGCATCGCGCAGTTCGTCGGAACGGCCCCCTCTGCGAAGCCCCTGGAAGGGCTTGGGCTCCGGCGTCCTGGAGATCATCGAGTCGCACGAAGGAAACGCCGATCGGGCGGTCTACACGGTGCGGTTCGAGGAGGTCGTGTACGACCTGCACCCATTCGCCGTCGGGCATCCGAACGGCGAAGCGAGACGTCCACATCGTCGCCCCGCCCCTGAAGGCGGCTCAGAAGGACCCTGAGAAGCAGTATGGCAAGCCGAAGCGCTGAACCGAACGAACCGATCACCCGCGGGACCGGGAACGTCTTCGCCGATCTTGGGTTCCCCGAGGCCGCCGAGCGGCAGGCAAAGCTGCGCCTCGCCTACACGCTGAACCACCTGCTCGATGGCCGAAAGCTCTCACAGGCGGAGGCGGCCAAGGTGCTGGGGGTCAGTCAGCCGAAGGTCTCGGCACTGCGACACTACAAGCTCGCAGGCTTCTCCGTCGAGCGCCTCATGAACCTCCTGACGGCGCTCGATCAGGATGTCGAGATCGTCATTCGGAAGAAGCCGAGGTCCCGTAAGGCCGCGCGCATCAGCGTCGTCTCGGCCTGAGCGAAGCTCGAGAGATCCTTGGTCTGCACGATGCCGGCTTGCTTCAGTCGACGGGCGAAGAGGCGATCGGCCCGACCGGTCAGCTCGTCTTGCACGAGCAGATCGAGAAACTCCAGATGCCGAGAGGCGCGGCGGTCGCTTGCTCGAGCGCCCCGGCCTCTCCGGCCGCGCCGAGGGCCCTTGCACGAGAAGGCGACCAGTCGATCGAGCCCACAGGCGGCGCACCGAAAGCGAGCGAAGCCCCCTTCACCACGAAGGAATGACGGTGACGGACGTCACGACCGACGTGCGCAACAGCTCGACGCATCCGCTGGGCACCGAGTACCTGGACAGCGCCAAGGCGGTCGAGGCTGCCGTCACGCATGGCCTGAAGATCGCGAAGGGCGCCGAGGGCCTCGGCTACGGTCTGTTCGTTGGCAACACCGCGATCGGCCAGCCGCAAGCGTTCTGGACCGTGACGCAGCTCGTCGGCAACGACCTCTCGGGGGTGACGCTGGAGGCCCGTGACGGCGCCTTCATCAAGCGCGACGAGATGAAGTTCAAGTGAGCCGCGACGGCGACAGCCGTGCTGAGGGCTGTCGCCGAGGCGAGCGGCGCGCACCGAGCAAGAACCTCCATGCCCGCCCGTGACGCAGGAAAGTCTGACGGCCCCGCTGGCCGCGTCGCGCCGGCGCCGGTGGAGCACGTCGGTATCGCCGACCCGCCGTTGCCTTACACCGGCGGCCGCTTTCCCGCCTCCGAGGAAGAGCGCAGTTTCGTCGAGCGACGGGTGTTGCTGCATTTCATCGTCGCACCCGCCCTGGCGCTCGCCGCATTCCTGTGCGGCTTCTACCTCGGCTGGCCCCGGTTGACCGCGGCCGGCGTCTTCGGACTGGGGTTGGTGGCGCTGCTGGTCGGCTGGTTCGCGATCACCGAGAAACGGCTGATCTTCATGCGCAGCGGCTTGAACATCCCGCGCGAGCGCCGCTTCTTCATCTACGAAGGCTTCGCTGCCGTGCCCTATGGCATTGCTTTCGTCGTGCTGGCCGGCGCCTTGATCACGCCCGCGTCGCTGTACCTCGGCGGCATGAGTCTAGAGCAGATGCGCGCCGTTGTGCTGGCGCGGCCGGGCCTCGCGCTGGTGCCGGTGGGGCTCCTGTTCCTGTTCCACGGGCTCGCCTTCCTGATCGGCTTCGGCCGCCGCGCGACCTCGTTCGCCGACCGGCTCTGGATCGAGTTGCTGCACCTGCCGGCGCGGCTCGGCGCGCTGATCCTGCTCGCCTGGGCGCTGGCGCTGCT
>JBBITY010000394.1:0-3629 GCA_037440565.1 Desulfurellales bacterium | reverse complement strand
GAGCCTTGCCTTTCCGATCTCGCAACGGGACGCGGCGCGCGCGGCGCGTCTGGTGTGCAAACCCTACGCTCTGAGGGATGCCCAAAAACAAACGGTTGTACTGACTTGAGGAGGCAATCATGTCGAATGATCTCGCCAAGCTCGAAAACTACCACGATCTGCTCTTCGAGATTCCGTTGAAGGTCCGGCAAGGCCATCGGTTCCAGCCGACGGGCTTTCCGGATCTGGGCGCAGCGGAGTTCGACACACCCGAGGGTCGAGCGCTCCTCGTCGAGTCCGCGCAGAGCATGGCGAACCGCCTGGAGGCGGTGTGCTGGGACGAGAACGCGGACGACCTCGTCGAGGAACTGCGCGGGCTCAGCTATGTGAAAGTACAGATCGAGGAGGGCGAGAACACGAAGTACCTCACGAGCTCCGTGACCGATTCGCACCGGCTCAACAGCCCCTACATCCTGGAAAGCAAGGAGAAGCAGTTCTTCGACACGCTCCAGAATGAGCTGGGTGCGCTCGCGCAGGGGCCCATCGACCGCAAGGTTCTGGCCCGCAAGCTCTTGAAGTACGACGCGGGCTCGCTCATCCACGGAGTCTTTCTTGCGAAGGAGCAACTTGCAGGGGGACGGCTGCGGGTCGCACGCGCGCTCACGGCATTCATCGAGGCGTCTGGCGTCAAGGTCGCGCCGTCCGGCGGCTCCAAGCAAGATCACGTCGATCCGACCGGGAAGGCGTACGGGCAGGGAGGTGCCGAGAAGGGGTTTGGCCACGTTCCCTTCCCGCGCGACGAGTACACCGCCGAGAAGATCACGCTCTACGCCAGCGTCGATCTCGCGCAGATTCGCGGCTACGGCCTCGACCACGACGCGACGGAGATGCTGATCTTGCTCGCGCTCTTCAAGCTGCGCGCATTCGTCGACAGCCCGATGCGGCTTCGCACGGCGTGCAGTTTCGAGCTGAAGAACGGCGGCGAGATCGGGAGCAAGAACGTGAGCGGCTTCCCGTTGCCGAAGCGGGAGGACATCGTCGGGAACAAGAACGGAAGCACCTGGGATGGCCCGTTGCCGACGCTGATCGCGAAGCTGGCCGGCAACGACGACGACAAGATGCGCGTCACAACGGTGACGTTCAAGGCGTGAACGGGCCAGCCATGCTCTGCTTGGTATTGGAGTTTCCTGCCGGGCGCTACCACGCAACTCCCTGGGGGCATCACGTCAACGAGGGACTCGTCGAGTGGCCTCCAAGCCCCTGGCGCATCGTCCGGGCCCTGCTCGCGACGGGCTACACGAAACTGGGCTGGGAGCAGGTTCCGGGCGAGATGCGTGCGCTCGTCGAGGCGCTGGCGGCAGACTTGCCGATGTACCGGCTGCCACCTGCTACGGTCGGCCACACGCGCCACTACATGCCGATCAAGGGCTGGAAGCGGGGCGTGCAGAAGACGAGCCTGGTGATCGATGCGTTCGTCCATCCGAACGGCGCGCTGGGCGTGGTGTGGCCCCTCGATATCGACCCGCGGCAGCAATCACTGCTCTCAAAACTTCTTGATCGTCTCGGATACCTCGGCCGAGCCGAGTCCCGGGTCAAAGCCCGACTGGTCTCCCAAGACGCCCTCCCAGCGGGCAGGGACGTGTCGCCCCAACGCCAAGACGCGGACGACGAACCCACCAGGCTCTTAGCACCGTTGCCGAGCGCCGAGTACGAAGCCTGGCGCCGTGAGACCGCTGGCGCCCCCGAGGATTTGCTCACGGCCCTGCAGGTCGAAACAACCACGCTCGAACGAAACAACTGGAGCGAGCCGCCGGGCTCACGGGAGGTTATCTACTGGCGTCCCGCCGGCGCGCTTTCGCCGCGGTCCGCCGTTCGGGCCGGCGGCGGCGCGCACATCGCGTCTGCGGACACCGCCTTGTTCGCGCTCGCAACGGATCGCAAGCGTGACGTTCTTCCCCAGATGGAGCGCGCGCTGCCGACGATGGCGCTCTTCCGCCGCGCGCTGCTGAGCAAGCTCGCTGATCAGGAGTCGTCCGGCTCTTGTCCCGAGCTAACGGGGAAGGACGAGGAAGAACGACCCTTGCAGGACGGGCATCGTCACGCGCACTTCATTCCGCTTTCTCTCGATCCGCGAAACCGCGGCCGGATCGATCACGTCCTGGTCCACGCGCCCATGGGGTTTGGGAGTGCCGCACAGCGTGCGCTGCGACGACTGCGGAAGACATGGGCGAAGGGGATCGACGACCTTGCCGTCACTCTGGTCGGAATTGGCTGCCTTCCCTCGTTCCGATCTGTCGCTGGTGCTTCGCTTCCGGAGCTCGGCAGGAGCACGACCTGGGAGAGCCGCACGCCGTTCATTCCGCCTCGGTTCCTGAAGCCGCGGGGGAAGGATTCGCTCGAAGGACAGGTCCGCGCGGAGCTCCGTGCTCGCCGGCTGCCCGACCTCGTCGTTCCTCCCGCTGTCACGCTGCCAACCGATCAGGATGACGCAGGGCGACAGGCGAGATGGTTCCGCCACTTCGTCCGAACGCGCCAGAACAGCCGAGCACCGGGGCCGCCGCCTGGAGCGTTCCGGTTAACGCTGACTTTCGAGGATGCGGTTGAAGGCCCGCTGTGTCTCGGGTGGGGCTGCCACTTCGGGCTGGGACTCTTTCGGGCGCGACAATCCATCGGCGACAACGTCGTCGTCATAACCACCGCGGAGGCCGGGCAGCCGGCGTAGTCGGATGCCCGGCCTCGTCCTCGACGTTCGCCTGCACGACGGGCGCTCCCACGGCGGATTGGACTGGGCACCTTCAGCCTCGCGCCAGCTCTACGAGCTTCGGGATTACGGCGCAGAATCCTCCGTCGCTCCGTGGCCGCTCGCGGGCGCATCGGTCCTCGTCGTGCGGCTGCGCGATCGCGCGGTGGCACGCCTGAGCGGCGCGCTGCCGGCGCGCAAGGCGGACAGCGAGCGCGTTCTCATCGGACGCAAGTCGGCTGGCTCCAGGATCGAACACGAATGCCAGGTGCTGATGGGTTGTGGCGCCCCACATCCTCCGCCCACTTCCGCCGAGATCGAGCCCTCCTTCCCACCCCAAGCGGACCTCAAGGGTGAAGTTCGACCGGAACGGTGGGCCACGTCCTTCATCGTTCATCAGTCGTCCTTCATCATCCATCCTTGCCGCTCGAAGTCCGTTCAGACTTGTACGGGGTGCGGTCTCGGCGGCCTGAGACGCAGGGCGCGCCGGCAGGCGGATCGCTGGCGGCCGGTTTGCACCGGTGCGCCCGTCGATGCGTAACACGTTCCTGGTCTGTTACGACATCTGCGACGACAAGCGGCTGCGCACGGTCTACAAGACCATGCGCGACTTCGGCGACCACCTCCAATACTCGATCTTCGAGTGCCAGTTCACCGCCAGCGACCTCGTCCGCTGCCGCCACGCCCTGAGCCAGATCATCAACCACCGCGAGGACCAGGTCCTGTTCGTCGACCTCGGACCGGTGGAAGGGCGCGGCGACCGCGTCATCACGGCGCTGGGCAAGGCCTATGTCGCAGTCGATCGGCCGTGCATCGTGGTGTGAGAGAATGCTGAATGAGGATCCATCGTCTCATCGCGCCGTCCTGCCCGACTACCTGCCGGCGCGCATGCTCAACGAGTTCGTCTACT
>JBBITY010000393.1:0-3633 GCA_037440565.1 Desulfurellales bacterium | reverse complement strand
ACGGAACGAGCGCGCCGCTTGCCAACCGGAGTTGGTCGCGGTCGTCCGTGTCGTGGCAGTCGAGACACCAGCGGTGCTCTTCGTCGTGATGGAGCACGATCTCGCTGTGCATGCTCTCGAGGGGCCGACGCTCGGGGTTCGGTGGAATGCCTGCGTGGCACGTCATACAGGGGAAGATCCCCTCGCTGAACGGCGGGGCCGGGACCGGAAACGCCATCGCCGAGGTCCGTGCACTTCCCACATCGAGGCCGGCGAGCGCCTCGTCTTCTCCGAAGACCACGGGGAAGTCGGCGGGGCTGAAGGCCTTGTTCGCCACCGCCCCCTCGTGCGGTACGAAGGGCTTGACCCGAACGATGGCGAGGACGATGGCGAGTACCGTGACGGCGAACATGACGAGCAGGGGAATGAGCGCGTTCGACTGTGCGATCGAGAACTCGGGTTCCCCACTTTCCGTTCCCGTTTGATATCCCGCGTGCCCGGGCTCTGGTGGAATCCTGCCCATGCTGTGGCCTCACTTGCGCGCGCGGCGCGACCGCAGGAACTCCACCACGTCGCGCATCTCATCGTTCTGGAAGCGTGGCCACGCGATCTGTGTCGCGCGGGCCTTTTCCCTCATGGCCGGCGCGTGGTTCCACATGGCGGAAGCCCAGTGGAACGGCGACCGAATGGCATTCGACGCCGCGAGATCCGGCCCCACCTTTGGCCCATCGCTCCCGGCGGCATGGCATTGCGAGCACGACTTCTCGCGGAAGAGCTGGCTGCCCTTGGCCGCGTCGCCACGCCCGCCCATGTACTGGGCGAAGTGAAGATAGGAAAGCAGATCCGCGATCTCGCGGTCGGTGAACTTGGGAAATGGCACCCCGAGTTCCCGCATCTTCGCCCACATGCCGGCACCGTGGTTCCAGAGCGCGCCGGCCATGGCGGCGACATGGCGCCGCGGGCGCCGCGTACCGAGGTCGGGCCCGACCGCGCCGCCGGTTCCGGCGATCGCGTGGCACTTGATGCATCCCTTCTCCGCGAAGAGCAGCTTGCCCGCGCGCGGGTTCCCGATCTGGGCGAAAAGCTGCTCCGGCGGTGGCGCTGCCCGCTCCGGGCTGCGAATGAAGGCGACAAGGTCTGCAACGTCGTTGTCTTCGAGGCGGGGCCGGACGAGATTGAGCCCCGCCATCTTCGCCGTCATCTCCGGGCCGTGGTTCCACAGCGCCTGGGCCATGAAGAGCGACGTCGCGTGCGTCTTGATCTCGTCGAGCCGCGGGCCGAGCGTGCCGCCACGGCCGGCGAGCTGGTGGCAGCGCGCGCACGCGCGCTGCTCGAAGAGCTGCTGCCCGCGTTCCACATCGCCCGGCTCATCGAGGAAGTTGAGCGAAAAGAGGTATGCCGCGAGCTTCCCCATCTCGTCCGGCGACAGCGACGGCCGCGCAATATGTCGCTCGCCCATCTGTTCGATCATCGAGGGCGTGTGATTCCATAGGCTTCCCGCGAACTGCATCACGTCGTTCCAGGATCCATTCCGGCCGAGGTTCGGCCCTATCTGTTTCTCGCTTTCACCGCCCCACGCGCCGTGGCAGTGCGCGCAGCCCTTCTCCTCGAACAGGCGCCTGCCTTCGAGGAGTGGCTGACTGGGTGGCTCGCCAGGCGCGTCACCCTGCTCGGCGCGCATCTGGAGCGGGAACGCAGAAACGATGAAAAGGACGAAGAGCGCACCGCCCGTGAGAACGACCGAGCAAGACGCGGCCACGCAGCGGCGCGCAAAGCCGTTCAACCTTGCCATACGTATGGCCAACCGAAACTCCTATCTCTCACCGCTGCCCGCAGCCACGCTTGCCGAGGTGTTGGCTTGCGCCACCTGGCTTTTCGGCTGCCGCTCTCTTGCGGGCGGTCACGGCTTCTTCTTTTCTTTCCCGCCGGCCTGCAGCAAGTACCCTGCCGGTCGAAGCGGACGACGCCACAAGTTCGAAAAGAAGTCTATTTCCCGGCGATGAAAAAATTGGCGGGCTTCACTTTCGAAGGGCAGGAATTTTGCCCGGTGCGAGGCGAGACCTTTCCTGAACGAGAAACGCGCATCGCTTTACATCGATTCTGTCCAGACCATACCGATTTCCCGGCGCATGGGGGACGCGCGTTGCCGTGAATCGAGCTGACCAATGTCAGGCGCGATCGGTTTCGCGCGCCTCTTTGACGTCCACGACCCGCGAGCGGTATGGTCCGAAACCGTGCGGTTGAGAAATCTCTTCCTTCTCGCGGTGGCGGCGTGGCCGGCGGCGTGCGGCGTTCCACCGCGCGGCACGTGCAACCCCGACCCGCCGCCGGGGGCGGTCGGTACCATCTGCGGCTTCGCGAACCCCGAGGACGTCGAGGTGGTATCCGCAGCGGAACTGCTGCTGGTCAGCGAAATGCGTCACGAGCGCGCTCCGGGCGGCGGGATGCTGGCGGCGCTGCCGCTGGGTGTTTCGGAGCAGAGGCCGCCGCGACCGCGCCGTCTGTGGCCCACCGGGGATCGGACCCGCGACGTCAACGTGGCTCCCGCACCGGCCGGTGATCCCTCTTGCATCGAGCCACCGGCAGCAGACGCCTTCTCACCACACGGGGTGGCATCGGCACCGGCCGGTGCGGACGTCGTTCGCATCGCGGTCGTCGGCCACGGCGCCCGGGAGGCGATCGAGCTGTTCGATCTCGCCGGCAGCGGGAAGGCCGCGTCGCTAACCTGGCGCGGCTGCGTGCCGCTTCCGCCGAACACCGTCGCCAACGACGTAAGCATCGCCCCAGATGGCGAGATCATCGTCTCCAACTATATGCCGTCGATGAGGGGCCTGCGCGGGTTGTACTACACGGTGAAGAGCGGTCTGGGCGGGATCACCGGCGACGTGATGGCGTGGCGCGCTGAGACGGGCTGGCGACACCTTCCTGGTACGGCGGCGGCGTGTCCGAACGGCGTGCTGGTGTCACGGGACGGCGCGATGGTCTATTACGCGGAGACCGGCTCAGGCCGCATCAGTAGGGTGCGGCGCTCCGGAGCGACAGCGGAGCAGAAACCCGAGCACGTTGTGATCGGCGGAAATCCGGACAACCTCTCGCTCACCCCCCGCGGCACGATCCTCGCGGCCACCCACACGGATGGAGCGGCCTTTCTCTTCTGCGTGTTCGGGCGCCAGCCATGCCGCACCGGGTGGTCGCTTTTCGAGATCGACCCCGTAACCCTGGGCGCAACCCAGCTCCTGCACCACGACGGCAGCGCCGTCGGCGCAGTGGCGTCAGCGGCCGAGTTCGCCGGCCGCGTCTACTTGGGTTCGGTATTCGACGATCGCATCGGCGTCTGGCGGAGAAGTACGCCGCCTGCTTCGTGAGCAGAGCGACAGACGCTCAGTTTCTTCGCACGGCAAGAGAATCTGCACATCGTTATTTTCCCGCGAAAGCGGGAATCCAGGCTTATGGCGCTCCCATCCTCGCCGCCCGGATGCCCGCCCCACGCCCTCGCGGGTGCAGGCTCTTCGCGGGCTGAGAAGGAGGAGCCTTTGCGTTTGGGTTGCGGGCGCCAGCCCGCGATAGGAGCCTGTGAGGAAATCGACGGCGAGGTCTGCGGTGGGGAGAAGCCGGGGCGGGAGCAGTGCTCCCGCCCTCAAGATTATGTGACGG
>JBBITY010000392.1:0-3649 GCA_037440565.1 Desulfurellales bacterium | reverse complement strand
CGTGACGCAGATCCACACCAAGATCGCCGGCTGGGTCGATCGGCTCTACGTCGACTACGTCGGCAAGCTCGTCGAGCGCGGCCAGCCGCTGTTCACGGTCTACAGCCCCGAGCTGGTCTCGACGCAGAAGGAATACCTGCTGGCGCTGAAGGCGCGCGACCAGCTCGCCGCCAGCCGGTACGAGGAGACGCGGTCCGCGGCGGCGTCGCTCATCGACGCGGCGCGCGAGCGATTGAAGCTCTGGGACATCAGCGACGATCAAATCGCGGAGTTGGAGCGGACCGGCGAACCCCGCCGGACGCTGACGCTCTACTCCCCGTTCAGCGGGGTGGTGCTGGAGCGGAACACCTTCGCAGGTCAGTACATCACGCCCGAGATGAGCACGTTCAAGATCGCGGACCTATCGACCATTTGGGCGATCGGACAGGTCTTCGAGTACGAGCTCAGGTATATCCGGATCGGCCAGGACGCCGAGGTCGAGTTCCCCTACGGCCAGTCCACGCGCACCCTCAAGGGGAAGGTGACGTTCATCTATCCGGAGATCGACCCGCAGACCCGTCGGGCGAAAGTGCGCATCGAGTTCCGCAATCCGGGCCTGCAGTTCAAGCCCGAAACCTACGTGACGGTCATTCTGAAGTCGGCCGGCGGCCATCACCTGGCGATTCCCAAGGAGGCCGTCATCGACGACGGCAATCGACAGTACGCGATTGTGGCGCTCGCGAACGGCTACTTCGATCCGAGAGAGATCACGGTCGGGCCGCCGGTGGATCAGTACTTCCCGGTCGTCAGTGGGCTCGAGATGGGCGAGCGCGTCGTGACGTCGGCGCAGTTCCTCGTTGACTCCGAAACGAACCTCCAGGCGGCCCTGCAGGCGATGGCGATGAGCATGCCCGGCATGGACATGGGCGGCGACATGCCCGGCATGGACATGTCGGGGGGCGGCGCGCCGAAGGCGCCCGACAAGAAGGACGACTCCATGGAGGGCATGGACATGCCGGCGTCCGATCACTCGCAGCACCAGCAGGCGCCAAACGCCCCCGCCAAGCCGAAGGGCCGCGACGAGTCTCGGCGGTAGCCGTCAGGAGTCGATGCCGTGATTGAGAAGCTCATCGCGTTCAGCGCCCGAAACGGCTTCATCGTCGTGCTGTTGATGCTCGCCATCGTCGGGGGCGGGGTCTGGGCAATCCGGAACACCCCCATCGACGCCATTCCCGACCTCTCAGACGTGCAGGTCATCGTGACGGCCAACTGGGAAGGGCGGAGCCCGACGCTGATCGAGGATCAGGTCACCTACCCGATCGTGACCGCGCTCATTTCCGCGCCGCATGTCAAGGTCGTGCGCGGGTTCTCCTACTTTGACGTCTCCTTTGTCTACATCATCTTCGAGGACGGGACCGATCTGTACTGGGCGCGAAGCCGCGTCCTCGAGTATCTCAACGGGCTGCAGGGGCGGCTGCCGCAAGGCGTGACCCCGGTGCTCGGCCCGGACGCCACGGGCGTGGGGTGGGGATTCGAGTATGCGCTGGTGGACCGGACGGGCACGTACGACCTCTCGCGGCTCCGCACGCTCAACGACTGGTACGTGCAGTACTGGCTACGCAGTGTGCCGGGCGTCGCGGAAGTGGCGCCCGTCGGCGGGTACGTGAAGCAGTACCAGATCGAAATCGATCCCAATGCGCTCGTCGCCTATAACATGCCGATCGACATGGTCATCATGGCCGTCCGCAAGAGCAACAACGACGTGGGCGGCCGGGTGGTCGAGTGGACCGGACGCGAATACATGGTCCGGGGCCGCGGCTACATCCAGAGCGTCAGCGACATCGAACAGGTCAGTCTTGGCGCCAAGCCCGACGGCACACCCATTCTCGTCAAGGACGTCGGGCGCGTGCACCTGGGGCCCGACATGCGCCGAGGCGTGGCGGAGCTCAACGGCGAGGGTGATGTGGCCGGCGGCATCGTCGTGATCCGGTACGGCGTCGACACCTACGGGGTCATCCAGGACATCAAGCAGGCGGTCAGGGACCGCATCCAGCCGGCGCTGCCGGAGGGCGTGGAATTCGTGTCCACGTACGACCGGTCTGACCTGATCGAGCGCTCGATCGAGACTTTGCAGGAGAAGCTGATCGAGGAGATCGCCATCGTCTCGCTCGTGTGCATCGTCTTCCTCTGGCACTTCCGGAGCGCGCTTGTCGCCATTCTGACGCTGCCGCTCTCGATCCTGCTGTCGTTCGTGGCGATGCGCTACATCGGACTCGGCTCGAACATCATGAGCCTGGGCGGGATCGCGATCGCGATCGGCGCGATGATCGACGCCGCGATCATCATGATCGAGAACGCGCACAAGCATCTCGAGCACGACAGCGGAGCGAAATCGCGCACGGAGATTCTTGTCGAGGCCGCGCAGGAAGTGGGCCGGCCGTTGTTCTATTCGTTGCTGATCATCACGGTCTCGTTTCTGCCGATCTTCACGCTGGAGGCGCAGGAAGGACGGCTGTTCCGGCCGCTGGCCTTCACGAAGACGTTCGCGATGGGCTTCGCGTCGCTCATCTCCGTGCTGGTCGTGCCGTATCTGATGGTTCTGTTCATCCGCGGGCGGATCGCGCCGGAAGAGCAGAATCCGATCAACCGTCTGTTGATCAAGGCCTATCACCCGTTCGTGCGGTTCGTCCTGCGCTTTCGCGTGGCGACGCTCGTCGTCGCGACGGCGCTGCTCGCGAGCACCGTGCCGGTGTTTCTGAAGCTCGGCTCCGAGTTCATGCCGCCGCTCTACGAGGGCACGCTGCTGTATATGCCCATCACGCTGCCCGGTGCGTCCGTGCAGACGTCGCAGCAGATTCTGGCGATGCAGGACAAGATCATCAAGCAGTTCCCGGAGGTCGAGTCCGTGTTCGGCAAGGCCGGCCGGGCGCTGTCGGCCACCGACCCGGCGCCGCTCGAAATGGTCGAGACCGTGATCAACCTCAAGCCCGAAGAGAAGTGGCGGCCGGGGATGACCACGGACAAGCTGACGGCCGAGCTCGACAAGGCCGTGCGGCTCCCCGGCGTCGCCAACGCGTGGACGATGCCGATCAAGGCGCGCACGGACATGCTGTCCACGGGCATCCGGACGCCGGTCGGGATCAAGATCTTCGGGCCGAAACTCGACACGATCAACGACATCGGCGCGCAGATCGAGGGTGCGATTGCGAGCGTCCGCGGTACGCGGAACGTCTTTGCCGAGCGCGTCACCGGCGGGTACTACGTGGACTTCACGGTCAAGCGCGACCAGATCGCCCGCTACGGGCTGTCGGTCCAGGACGTCGAGATGGTGATCGAATCCGCCATTGGCGGCGCCAACGTCACGACCACCATCGAAGGGCGCGAGCGCTTCCCGGTGAACGTGCGGTATCAGCGCTACTACCGGAGCGACCTCAATCAGATCCGGCGGACCCTGATTTCAACACCCGGGGGCGCGCAGATCCCCATCGAGCAGGTGGCGGACATCAGCCTGACCACCGGACCAACCGTGATTCGAACCGAGCAGGCGCAGCTCCTCGGGTACGTCTACGTGGACGTCGCCAACCGGGACATCGGCGGTTATGTGGACGAGGCCAAGCGCGTCGTCGGAGAGATGGTCAAGCTGCCCGAGGGGTACTACCTGGAGTGGAGC
>JBBITY010000391.1:0-3652 GCA_037440565.1 Desulfurellales bacterium | reverse complement strand
AACCGGGATCGCGCTGTTCCCGCCGCCAGGCACGGATCCGCCGAAGCCTGGCATCATCGTCCCCGACGATTTCGACCTGCCGCTCGGGTACGTGCGCCACTACCAAGTGACGGACGACGGCCAGCGGCTTCCCGCCATCCTGATGTTCCATCCGGACTACGAGTTCACGGACGAGCATGGCGCACCCATTGCGGTGCCTAAGGACCGCGTCGTCCCGCCCGAACTTGCCCCTCCGGGTCTGTCGATTCAGATGCTCGAGGTTCCGGAAAGCAACGTTCCGATGATCGAGCCTCCTCCTGACCAAGGCGCGCAGGATTCCGCGCCGTGATGTCGGCGGCGTGGCGGCGGCGCTTCATGGCGGCTGCCGCCGTGACGGCCAGCGCCCTCGGGTTCACGTTGTACGCGCGCATCGAGTGGCCGTGGCCCTTCATCGGCTGGATCGGGTTCGTGCCCTGGTTCGCCGTGCTCGATCGCACGACCTCTGTTCGCGGCGCCCTCGGCGCGGGCTGGCTCATGAGCGCCGCCGTCGTGGTCATCGTCTTCGGCTGGTTCGCGAGCGCGATCCACAGCTACACGGGTGCGCCGTGGCCGCTGGCGATCTTCCTGTTGCTGATCTGTGCGCCACTGCTGCAACCGCAGTTCATCACCGTTGCGCTGGCGCGATACGTGGCGGCCCGCGCCGGGGCGCGCCCCTGGTACACGGCGCTTGTCGGGGCCTGCGTGTACGTAGGAACGGAATGGGTCAGCCCCAAGCTGTTCGGCGAGACGGTCGGGCACGGGCTGTATCCGTCGGTCCTCATCCGGCAAGCGGCCGATATCGCGGGCGCTCCAGGCCTTTCGTTCGTGCTCGTGATGGCGAACGAGTGTGTGCTCGCGACGCTGCGCGCGCTGGTCGGGCCTGGGTCTGGGCAGAAAATCCCCCCTGACCCTCCTTCTCCAAAGGCGGGAACTGGGCCGCTCAGCGAACGCCGCCGGGCGCTTGCGCCAGCGGGCTGCGTGGCCGCGCTCGTGGTCGGTCTGCTCGCGTACGGCGCGGTGCGCGTCAAACAGTTCGGTGGCGATGGCCGTTCCGCAGGTTCCGTCGCCGCCGGCATCGTGCAGGCAAATATCAGCCACTACCCGCGGCTGGCGGCGGAGATGGGAACCTTCGAAGCGGTGCGGATGATTCTCGACACCCATTTTGCGCTCTCGGCGGACGCGCTGGAACGCGCGAACCTCGACTTGCTGGTGTGGCCGGAGACCGTGTACCCGACGACCTTCGGCGCGCCGAAGAGCGCCGACGGTGCCGCGTTCGACCGCGAAATCGGCGCGTTTGTCGCGGCCACGCGCGTCCCGCTGGTGTTCGGCTCGTACGACGCCGACGGCGGCGATGAGTTCAACGCCGCAGTTTTCCTGGAACCCGCCGCAGAGGGACGGCTCGTGTTCGACATGTACCGCAAGGCGTCGCTGTTTCCGCTCACCGAGCGGGTGCCGCCGCTGTTCGATTCCGATGCCGTGCGCCGCTGGCTTCCGTGGCTCGGCTCGTGGAAAGCGGGCGAGGGACCGCAGGTGCTGCCGCTCACGCTGCGTGACGGGCGGACACTGCGGATCGCGCCGCTCATCTGCTACGACGCCGTGGATCCCCAGCTCGCGATCTCGGCGGTGCGGCAGGGCGCCGAGCTGATCGTCACGCTGTCGAACGATTCCTGGTTCGCCGTTGGGCCGGCCCCCCACGGACACCTCGTCATCTCGGCATTTCGCAGCATCGAAACGCGCCGTCCGCAGGTGCGCGCCACGAACACCGGTGTCTCCGCGGTGATCGACGCGACCGGTGAGTTCCTCGGTACACTCGACGTGCACGAGCGCTCCGTCCTGGTGGGGACAGTGACCCTGGAACGGCGCGCGTGGACCCTGATGCTCGCCTGGGGTGACTGGTTCGGGCCGACCGCGCTGAGCTGTGGGCTCGCGCTGCTCGTCGCACCGCCGATACGGAGGGTTCTCGGGGGTCGGCAAGGAACGGAGAGTCGAGGGCGCAAGCAGCGCTCCCACCCTCAAGCCCGGAGCCGCCTTGCGCCGCTGCATTCTTGAGGGGTGGAGCATCGCTCCACCGCGAGGAGTTCTTTCGCACCCGCGTGGGTCAGACGGCTAGGCGGTGCCGCGGACCTGCGCCGCCCACCGTTTCTGCTCGCCGGCGGCTGCTGGCTCACCTAGCGCGGCGAACTCGCCCGTCAGGACCGGAATGGCCACCTTGCAGAGTACGGTGAAGACGAGGAAGCCGGTCGAGAAGATTCCCGCCCCGATCCGCAGCTCGTGGATCGTCGGGGTGTACTCGTAAATCTCGCCGAGCGTGTCGGGAGTGAACGCCGGCATCACCAGCCCCATACCCTTCTCGATGTACACGCTCGCATAGATCAGCAGGCAGCCGAGGTTCAGCGTGATCACGTTGCGGCGAGTGGCCGGAAAGAGAAACAGGAGGAAGGCGGCGATGCCACAGATGACGAAGGCCCACGCGTAGGGCACCAGCGCGTGATGTCCGTGGATGCCGGTGAACAGGTACTGAAAGTGGATCAGATGCTCGGTTGCGGAGTAGTACTCTTTGAAAATCTCCGCGCCGAGCAAGAACAAATTGACGAACATCGCGTACGCCATCAGCTCGGCCACCTTCCAGATCGCCGCGTCCTTGATCGCGATGTTGGTCGTGCGCTGGAGAATCTGAAAGAGGACGAGCATGACCGCCGGCCCGGAGCAAAACGCTGAGCATAAGAAGCGAGGGGCAAGAATGGACGCGTTCCAGTACGGCCGCGCGGGTAGGCCGGCGTAGATGAACGCGGTCACGGTGTGGATGCCGACGGCCGCCGGGATCGAGAAGAGGACGAGCGGCACCACCAGGCTCGGGTTATAGGGCTGCCCCTGCATGCCGCGGTAGAGCAGGTGCGTGACGATCACCAGATTCAGGACGAGGTAGAGGTTCAGAACGAGGACATCCCAGGCCAGCACCGAGCTGGGGAAGTTCATGTGGCCAATGATCGGGACGAGGTGCCAAAAGCGGTCGGGCCGCCCCATGTCCACGACGACGAAGAGCAGGCACATGACGATCGCGCTGATCGCGAGGATTTCGCCCAGGAGCGCGACCTCCTTGATCGGTCCCCAGTGGTAGACGTACGCGGGGATGACGAGGACGACCGCCGCGGCGGCGACGCCGACGAGGAAAGTGAAGTTGCCGATGTAGAAGGCCCAAGACACCTGGTCGCGCATGTTCGTGACGATCAGGCCGGCGCGGTACTGGTCGACGTAGGCAAGTCCCCCCCAGATGATCAGGGCGCCGAGGAACCCGATCCACAGCCAGTACGCCGTGCCGCCACGAAGAACGAAGCGAACGCTGGTCGCCGCGAATTTGAGCAGTCCCATCAATCCTCGCTAGATCCCATAGAAGTAATAGAACTTCGGCTCCGTCTTCAGCTCGGCTTTGAGGACGAAGACCCGTTTCTCTTCGAGGATGCGCGAGATCTCGCTCGCCGGGTCGAGCAGGTTGCCGAACTTCCTCGCCCCGACGGGGCAAATCTCAACGCACGCGGGGTAGCGGCCGGCGCGCACGCGCTGGATGCAGAACGTGCACTTCTCGACGACGCCGCGGGGCCGCGGCCGGTTGCCGAGGACATGCATGCTGGGATTG
>JBBITY010000390.1:0-3662 GCA_037440565.1 Desulfurellales bacterium | reverse complement strand
GACGGGTGGATTCCATGGCTCACCATGCCGGAGGAGCTGCCCGGTTGCATGGCGTACGTCAACGAGCAGCGCGCGCAGGCGAAGCGCACGGGGCCGTTCGAGGTGATGATGCTGCTCGCGGACTTCCCGCCCGAGGATCGCCTCAATCTGAGCCGCTTCCGCATCCCGAAGACCAAGGACGAGGTCGTGAAGTTGCTCGACCGCCTGCAGCGCGCGGGCGCCGACGGCGCGATCGTCCACCTCCCTATGGGCACGGCCGGTCTGGACGAGTGCATCGGCTGGGTCGAATGGTTTGCCACGGACATCATCCCGGCTTTCCGGAAGTGAACGAAAGCGAGGCGGAGCGATGACGAATCAGGGCGCGCAGGATTGGACGGCCACCGTTGACGTGCTCGTGGTCGGTTCCGGCGCGGGGGCGATGGTGGCCGCCGTCACCGCGCACGACCGCGGGCTGAGGACCATGGCGATCGAAAAAGGCGCCTTCTACGGTGGTTCGTCGGCGATGTCCGGCGGCGGCCTGTGGATTCCGAACAACCACCTCATGCGGAGCGCGGGTTTCGACGACACGCCCGAGGACGCGCTCGCCTACCTGAAGGCCACGACCCGTGGCCTGGTCTCCGAGGAGCGGCTGCAGGCGTACGTGAAGATGGCGCCAGAGATGCTGCGGTACCTCTGCCAGCACACGCGCGTACGGGTCGATCTGCTGCCGGAGTATCCGGACTACTACCCGGGCTTGCCCGGCTATCGCGCTGGTGGTCGCTGCGTCGAGCCCTGTCGGTTCTCTGGCAAGGAACTCGGCGAGGAGGAGTTCCTCCATCTGCGCGAGAGCGCCATCCAGTCGCTCATCGCTGCGCGCATCTTCATGACGATCAAAGAGGCGCGCACGCTCTTTTGCCGCGGCCCCGGGTGGATCGGGCTCACCGCCAAGTTGATGGGACGGTACTGGCTCGACCTGCCGTGGCGGTTCAAGTCGAAGCGCGACCGTAGCCTGACGATGGGCAATGCGCTGGCGGCGATGCTGCGCCGATCGATGATGGATCGCGGCATTCCCCTGTGGCTGAACACCCCGGCGCGGGAGCTCGTCGTGGAAGGCGGACGCGTCGTCGGCGTCGTCGCCGAGCGGAATGGGCAGCGGCTGCGCATCCGCGCCACCAAAGGCGTCATTCTCGGCGCCGGCGGCTTCGAATCCAATCAGGCCATGCGCCAAAAGTACTTGCCCAATCCGACACGTGCGGAGTGGACGTGCGCCAACCCCGACAACACGGGCGACCTCATCGCCCAGGGCATGGCGATCGGCGCGGCGGTCGATCTCATGGACGATGCCTGGTGGGGACCGACCACGGTAGTGCCGGGCGAGGCGCGCGCGCGCATGCTGGTGATCGAAAAGTCCCTGCCCGGCAGCATTCTCGTCAACAAGCGGGGCGAGCGATACGTCAACGAAGCCTTGCCGTACATCGATGTCGTCAACGCGATGTACGAGAAGAACACCCCGGAGGCCCCGACTGTGCCGTCGTATCTGATCTTCGACGCCACCTTCCGCTACAAGTACCCATGCGGGCCGTTCTTGCAGGGGTCGACCCAACCCGACTGGGCGTTGCCGAAGCGACTCAAGCAGGAATATCTCAAGAAGGCCGAGACCATCGAGGGGCTGGCCGCGATATTTGGCATCGACGCCGCGGGGCTGAAGGCGACGATCGCCAAGGTGAACCAGTACGCGCGCACGGGCGTCGATCTCGACTTTCACCGCGGCGACACGGTCTTCGAACGCTACTACGGGGATGAAAAGGTGCAGCCGAACCCGTGCCTGGCCCCGATCGAGAAGCCGCCATTTTACGGCATGGAGGCCTTTCCCGGCGAGCTGGGCACCAAAGGCGGGCTCAAGACCAACGCTAACGCACAGGTGCTGGCCGAGAACGGCGCTGTGATTCCCGGCCTGTACGCGATCGGCAACTGCTCCGCGTCGGTCATGGGTCGTACCTACCCCGGTCCGGGAGCCACTCTCGGACCCGCGACGACCTTCGGCTATGTCGCGGCGGTGCACGCGGCGAGCGGATAGCACGCACGCCAAGAGGTCCAGTGACAACTTGTGAAGAAATCCCTCGGAGTGGAGCGTTGCTCCCCCCCTCGAGAACGGTGCCGGTGCAACGGAGCTTTGATCTTGAGGGCGGGAGCCCTGCTCCGGCCCTTCCTCCGGGTGTTACAGCCCGTCCCGCCGGGATTTACAAGCTCTGAGGTGAGCAATCGTTCATGAAGTCACAGTACGATGTCATCGTCGTCGGCGCCGGCATCGGCGGCGTCGTCTGCGGCGCCTACACGGCGGCAGGTGGTCTCGCTACCGCAATGTTCGAGAAGGCGGACGAGGTCGGCGGCCGGATGAAGCTGGACCAGACCTCGCCGGGGTTCACGGGCTTCGAGCACTGGGTGGCGTTCGGCCAGGACTGGGGCGGCGGCGCCTGGTATCGCGCCGCCCGCGAGGTGGACGCAGACATCCGCTTCTACGAAGTCCCGGAGCCCTGCCTCTACTACCGTGGGACAGGCATGAAGTTTCAGATTGCGCCCCGGTGCGCATCCGCGTCGGCGCTGATCAGTTATTACGAGAGCCTCTTCCCGCAACCGCTGCCCGCCGCAACCAGGCGGGCGTTCAGCCAGGCGTTCAACTCCGCCGCGTCGATTCCGTACGAGGAGCTGTTCCGGGAACCGCTGTCGTGCATTCCGTTCTCGGACTTCAAGGACACGCTCAGCACCGACCCGCAGGTGATCGGCTTCTTCGCGTCGATCGCGGCCAACTCGACGATGTGCGAGGCCGACGAGGCGATGCAGCACCTCTCGGCCGGGGGCCTGCTGAGCACGTTCCGCTTCTGGTGGATGAGCGAGGCCCACTGCGTCGCGTTCAAGCCGAATTACATCGAGGGGCTCGTCCGCCCGTTCGTGAACGCGATGACGCGCGACGGCGGCGAGCTGTTTGTCGGCACCGAGGTCGCCGAGGTGATTGTCGAAAACGATGTCGCCAAGGGCGTGGTGGTCAAGACCTCGAAAGGCGAGACCCGCGAGGTGCGCGCCAACAAGGTCGTGGTCAACGCGAACTTCGCGCAGATCCCGCGCCTGTTCCGCACCGTGCCGCCGGAGGTGCAGCGGCCGATCGACGCGTACACGGCGCTGCCCTTCCACGACTTCACGATCTACGCCGAGCTTGACCGGCCCATCACGACGGAGCCGCATCCAGTGTCCGTCGTCGATCCCAAGACCGGCAGCAATCTGCTGATGATCTGGGCCATCTCCAATGCATTCCCGTGGAATGCGCCGGCGGGGAAGCAGTTGATTTTCGCCAGCCGGGTGCTGCCGCTGGACCCTCAGCAGCGCGAGCAGATGCGCAAGACGATCACGGGCGAGATCGACGACATCATCGAGGAGGTCTTTCCTGGCTACCGGAAGGCGGCGGCGACCAAGCACTACGCCTCGCATTACCCGCTCTGGCACTACCAGCACACGTGGTACAAGAAGATTCCCTACCGCTCCACGTCGGTGAAGAACCTCTTCTTCGTCGGCGACTGCGATTCGTGTCATTCAGCTGAAGCCTTGGAAGATTCAGCATGTATTGCAGCAGGTTCTAGAACGGAAGAGAAGAGAAGAGAAGAGAAGAGAAGAGAAGAGAAGAGAAGAGA
>JBBITY010000389.1:0-3687 GCA_037440565.1 Desulfurellales bacterium | reverse complement strand
ACGGCGCGGGCGATGAGTTCCTTGCCGGTTCCCGTTTCCCCGCGGATCAGCACCGTGGAGTCTGTGGGAGCGACCGTCTCCACCTGCTGGAGAATGCCGCGCAGCGCCGCGTTCTCTCCGACGATGTCGCCGAACCGCTGATCAATGCGAACCTCCTCCTCGAGATACGCCTTCTCTTTGGCGAGCGTTTCCTTGAGCGCCTCGATTTCTTGAAAGGCCAGCGCGTTCTCGACGGCGACGGCGACCTGGTTCGCCACGAGTTGCAGGAAAGGCAGGTCCGCCGCGTTGTAGGCCGCCAACCGCTTGGACGTGAAAACCAGCGCCCCGAGCCGCCGCCGGGCCGTGGTCAGCGGCAGCCAGCAGTAGCTCTGCACCCCGTAACGTTCCACACGTTCCAGGAACTTCGGCCAGCGCCGTAGCTCGTCCAGATTTGACGTGACAAGGAGCTGCTGGGTACGCCAGACCAGTCCCGCTGGGTCGTCCTCCGGACGCAAGACGATTCCGAGCCCGCGTGCGGCCGATTCACCTGTCTCCAAGACGTGCAGGCGCATCGTGTCTGTTGCCGCGTCGTGCAGCACCAACGATAGCGCGTCGTAGTGCGCCACCTGCACGAGTTGACCGGCCAACGCGTGAAACAGTGCGGGCAAGTCACGGCAGGAGGCGATCGCTTCCGACACGGTCAGTAAGGACCGGTACCGGTCTTCGTTGCACGTGGTTTGTCGGATCGACTGAGCCACTCGGAGTACTCGCGCCGTTCGGAGACGCGATTATAAGGCCTCGGGAAATACCATGCGACGGAGGCTGGCGCGATTTCTGGCCCGGGAATCAGTTTGCCGCTTACACGTGTTCTACACACGTTCGCGACGAGACGCACACGTTGATGAAGCGACCATCTGCTTGCCGTTGGAGCTGGACTGGCGTGCCCGCCAGTGAGCGCCCCTATGCGCTTACGGGCGCATCAATCAAGGTGGACTGGCGCGTTCAAAGGCGCTGCTGGACTCAGGGCGCCGTTGGTCTATCGAAGGTCGTGATGATCGATAGCAGTCCACGGCGTACGTTTCGTGGCAGGTGGGATCAAAGCTGGCAGACCGCGACGAGGTCGCGATCTTGCGCAAGTGGCGTATATAGCCCCGTGACCTGCCCCCGATTTATGTACCAGTCCTTATGAGAGTTTGGTCTCCGAAACCCAACTGGGCGGCTGCGGGCCGGCGCAGGTCGGCCCGGATCATCTCGGCGGCCTGATCGCGCCACCAGCCCGGCCATACCGGCTCGACGTCGGGTTTGCCTTCCAACCACGATCGCAGGGCCGCTGCGAGCTCGGAGCGGATCGGTTGGACGTCTGCCTTGCGTCGCTTGCTGCGCTTCGCGTCGAGCGTGATCGACGGCGGGTCGGCATCGAGGTTGAAACTCACTGGCGTCAAGCTGGCGAGTTCGCCGACGCGAAAGCCCGTGCCTGCGGCAACGCGATAGAGCATCGCGCGGTCCTTCCCGGAAAGACTCTGCCGCCACTGCGGTGCGGTCTCAGCGACCCGCACGAGCCAGCCGAGTTCGTCGGCGTCCAGGGCGCGGCGTTCGTAACGCCGATCGGTTGCGGCGTTGAAGCCCGTTAAGTGCGCGAGTGCGTCGTCGCGGACCCGACCGTCGCGTTCCAGCCACCGAGAGAACTGCTTGATCGCCCGCAGGTAGTGCTGGCAGGTCTGGAGGCTCTTATCCTTGCGGAACTCGCCAATCGCCGCCTGCACCGCCAACGGGGTGAGCTCGCTGATCCGGGTCGCGCCGAGATTCGTGACGATCGCCTCGACGCGCTTCTTCACGTGCGCGACCTGCTTGGCGGTGACGCCCTTTGCGGTCAGATGCGCCTGCCAATCTGCGATGTGCTCGGTGAGCGGGCGGCGCTCCGCGATCGCGAAGCTATCCGCACGCGGATCGATCACGCCCTCACGCCGCAGCGCCGCGTCGGCGACGTACTACGTGAGAATGCGCTCAGCCGCAGCGCGGTCCGTCGTGCCGGTCGAGCGAAACATCCGCTTGCCAGCGTGGTCGTGCCATTGAGCGACCCATGCGCCGCGCCCGTGGCGTTTGAAGAGCGTTCCCTGCCTGTGACTGCGTCGCTTTCGCGCCATGCGTTCACCGTCCTCTCTTCGGCCGCCGCCCAGCAGCGCGTCGGCCTCCCGCAGCTTGGCGATGATCTGTTCGGGCTTGTGTCTCGTCCTTTTCATTCAGAGCCTCCTGCCCCGGCGGCGGCCAAGCCGCCGCCGGCCGAAGACTCTCATAACGCTTGGATCAGTTTTTGGGGAGCAGGCCAGGGGGGCCCAGGAATCAATCCCATGAATGCTGCTCGTTGGCCCGAGGCGGTCTGCCAACTCCAGAAGTGGGAATGCCGTCCCACAGCCTGCGTCAAGGGCTGTCATGCGCGGAGCGAAGCGAAGGTGCCGAAATAGAAGCTGTCCAATCATCGAGGACCAGTACGTTACGTCGTCGAACGTCTCGGCAACCTCCGAGTTCGCCAGATCCGCAGTGAAATTTAGATAATCCGTCATGAGGGTGTGCCAAAGCGGCGCGAGCAGGGGCAGCTACGTCACTGCGATGGCGGACCGTCCGCGCCATTCGATGCGTCCGTCCGGCCAGTCCCGGCCGCAATCGCCGCCGTTTCGCCTTTGCGGCCGCCGAAACGCACAGACCCGCGCTGATTCGTCAGGCGCGGGACCGAGTCCCCCCGGGGCCCGGCGCGCACGCTGCTCTCGTCCAGTCACCTCTACATGAAGACTGAAACGGTGGCAGAATGCCGGGGCATCGCAACTCCTGCCCGCGCGAACAGAAAGCACTCTCTCGGTGGTCGGAGGGTTGTTTCTCTAGGAAACTCCGGGCCGTCGAAAACGCGCGGCTTCGGGCTCGTCGGCGGGGGGCTCCGGAAGTTTTCAGAGGAATTCTCACAACTCGCCGACTGAAATGATACGGGCCTCGAAGACGCCTGCCGGATCAGGCTCCTTTGAGGCCCGGTGGTTCTCAAGCGGAGAGGGAGGGATTCGAACCCCCGCGTGAGTTTCCCCACGACCGGTTTTCAAGACCGGCGCCTTGAGCCGCTCGGCCACCTCTCCAGGTTCAGTATCTTATCCGCCGACATTTCGTCAGGCACAAGCGACGACTACCGGGGGCGCGCCGAGATCACCACCTGGGGCTGGAAGCGCTGAAATCACGCCAAACAGCCGGGGGGGGGCTACACGGTTTGCTTCGGAATCCCGGCCGTCAGCACCTCCGGCGCGCCGTCCGTCACCAGCACGTCGTCCTCAATTCGGATGCCGCCGAAGCCCAACGCGGCTCCAGTTCACCGCGTCGCGGTACTTCGTTCTCCGCCGCGGGTCGTTCAGAAGAGCCGGAATGAAGTAGACGCCGGGCTCGATCGTCACGAGGTATCCCGGCTCGAGCGGCAGGCTCATGCGCAGCGTGTTCAGGCCCGGCCGCGTGCTCCGCTTGCGCGGCGCGAGGAAGCCGCTCGCGTCGCGCACACCCAGGCCGACCATGTGGCCCACGCCGTGCGGGAAGAACAGCGCGTGCGCGTCCTGCTCAATCAGGCTGTCCGCCGCACCGCGGAGGATGCCCATCGCCGTCAGGCCGGCGGCGATGTCCCGCGCCGCGCCCAGGTGTACCTGCTCCCACTCCACGCTGGCCCGGCAGCGCGCGATCGCG
>JBBITY010000388.1:848-3691 GCA_037440565.1 Desulfurellales bacterium | reverse complement strand
CACCGGGCTGGCGACAAATCTTCCTGGCGAGTAAGTCGGCGATCTCAGTGTGCCTATCCACGGGTAACGGACCGTCTTCTTGATGAAGTGGTCCGACGCATCCTGTCGGTTGCGTCGCCGCGCAAGATCGTTCTCTTCGGCTCAAGAGTACAGGGGCGGGCACGACCGGATAGCGATCTTGACCTGCTATCATCGAAGGGTCGGACTTGCCCCGTTACAAACGCTCCGCGCGATATCGGCGGGCGCTCTGCGGCGTCCTCCCCGCCAAGGACATCGTGGTCTGGACGCCAGAGGAGATCGAGGAGTGGCAAGCTGTGCCCAACGTGTTCATCACGACCGTCCTCGCAACCGGCAAAGTCTTGTATGAAGGATAAGTTCGCGTTGCTGCCGAGTAGCCATACGGTGGACACCCCCACCGCTGTGACGCGAGATCGGTGGGCAATGCCCACCCTACAAGATGCTACTTGGCGTGCCGAAAATCCCCCCTGGCCCACCTTTTCCAAAGGGGGAAGGATCTTCTGCGCCGCTCGTAACGCGTGCCGCCGCTTTGTCGGGCCGTCGCCTGCTACTTGACCACGGAGGTTGCGATGTTGGGACTGCTCGGATTCACGTCCAGCGTGCGGGTACCAGGAATGACCACGAGATCCATGTCTTCCATGGGAATCGCACCCAGCAGTACCTGATCCCCCGTGACCAACGCTCCGGCGAAGCCCACGCGGTTCCGAAAACGGACTTCGATCGGCCCCACGTAAGGAACCAGCTTGCGGCTGCCGTCTGCGAGCGTCGCTTCCTTCTTGTCGATCTCTTCCAGCTCCAGTTGGATCCGCACGTGCTCGGGGATACACAGGTGCACGGAGCCGGAGTCCGCCAGCGCCTCGACCTTCATGGGAGCCAGCTCCGGCTTCCTCGGGTTCCGAAGGGTGATCTCTGCATTCACCAAGCCCATATATGCACCTTACCACCGGGCTGCACGCAAGCCCAACCCTGACGTCGCGCTGTCACCGCGATGGGGTGTTTGGGGTCGGATATCGCCGAGTTGACCGCGCAGCTCACCAACCTTCATCCGGCTCGGCCACATCGCCGCGCAGCAGTTCGACGTCGGCTTGATCGCGCAAGGCTTTGCTCCGGCGCCGCGCTGGGTCGGAAGCGGCGCGCTTCTTCATCTCAATCAGGTCGGCCTTGGCCACGATGCGCACCGATTCGCTCCCGACCTGGAAACGTTCGGCGCGATCGATCATCGCGTCGCACGCAACGTCAATGACCAGCTGAACGGGCTCGCCACTGGCGTGGCGGAAGTTCACGCTGTGGCGGAACTCACCGATGAAGCGAATGCCGGCATCGATCAGCGCCTGCCTCAGCATGGCTCCATCAACGGTCGACCGCACGGCAATGTCAGTGTCCGCAGTCGCTCTCGGCACGCCTGAATGAATTCCCACGGCCACGCCACCGACCAGTGCGTACGGCGCTCCGATCGCATCCAGAACCCGGACTGTGTCCAAGAGGGCCGCAATCTTGTCGGGACTCTCCGCCATTTGACCGCCTCCCCCGCGACGCGCCGCAATGAGCACGCGATCCCGCGCCGTCGCCGCCGCGCTCTCCTCCAGCGCGCGTACCGGATCGGGTTGCATGGCCGCCACGCTACCAAGAACCGGTGCTACTTGGAACTCTGCGACGCTGCAGCGGAAGATCGGTAGGCAATGCCCACTTACGAGATGTTGGTCCGCACAGCGGACCCCACCACTACTGCCTCATTCCCGAGGACCACTTGGAGGGGCCCCTGCAGCGTTCGTTGAGCCTCGGCTGTGAGCCGACTCAGCTTGCCGCGCCCTTGAGAGTCCCATCCATACGCGGCATGCTACGGGCTCAGAGACGGACCCGGATCCATGCGCCGCGCGAAGAAGCCGGACCGGCGAACCATCGACCTCATCGCCCGGATGGTTGTCTCAGGGCATCGCGGGCACGGGCCCGAGGTCGACGCGTTGGCAGATCTCATCGCCGGCGCAATGCAGAATCGCCTGGAGGCCGTGGGTGCGGAAGGCGCGCAGCGCAGCAAAGAGGTCCGGCGCCGCAAGTGCGCTCGCCGGCTCACCTGCCCTCCCGAACTCTTCGCCGTCGTTCTCAACCGGACTACCAAGTACCTGGCTTCGGCAGCACGGGCGCACGAGGCACATGGCGGCGCTCACCCGCGCTGATCTCTCGCGGTTCCTGCTCGCCTTGGCGCGGCGGCTTCCCTGCCCCGCCAAGCTGGTTCTCACCGGCGGGAGCGAGGCCATGCTCCTCGGCGGCACTCGGCCGACCGGCGACGTTGACTTTGGCGTCACCCTTTCAGTTCGGCACGCTCGACGCTGGAACGAGCTGGAGCCAGCGATCTTGGACGCTGCGAGCGCGGCACACGTCGTGGTACAGTACTCGGCAGACATCGATCGTTGGTCGCCCGTGGCGATCCCCGCAGCGAGGCGAAAGACGCGACGGTTGAAGCGGGTGGGCCGGTTATCGGTGCATCTGCTCGACCCTGCGTGCTGGGCGGTCTACAAGCTGGCGCGGTACCTCGATGCCGACGTCGGGGATTTGCGTGTGGTGTTGCGCCGGCAGCGGGTTCCGGCTCTGGCGCTGGCGCGATTGTGCGGAGAGGCGTTGCGATCGAGCCCCCGATCTACGCAGCTTTTTCTCTTCCGGAAGCAAGTTGAACACTTCTTCCGCGAACACGGCCGCGCAGTGTGGGGACGCGAATTTGACGCCGACCGCGCTATCGCCGCGTTTCACCGCGCCGCACGCATTGAAAGACGACCCGCAAAACGGGGGCGCCGCAAAGCGAGCGCCAGTTGATTGCCCCGAGGGGCGGT
>JBBITY010000388.1:0-829 GCA_037440565.1 Desulfurellales bacterium | reverse complement strand
GACCAAGAACTGGTGGGCAATGCCCACCCTACACGATGTTGGTCCGCACAGCGGACCCTACAACTGCTCCGTGCCTCTTCCGAAATTGGCCAGAACCCTCACCTTCATCCTCTCCCGCCGGTGATGCGGGAGAGGGGGCTTCCGCACAAGCACTGGTGTTTCATTCATCTTTGGGCGGCCCGGTGGGCCATGGCGATTCGGTGGTGAAATTCCTTCCTGCTCATCGTCCGGTGAAGCGCGGGGGGCGTTTTTCGGCAAAGGCGCGCGGGCCTTCCTTGGCGTCTTCGGAGTTCATCACGCGCGCGCCCAGGGCTTTCTCCAACACGAAACCGGCTTCCAGTCCGAGGGCGCGCACGGCGATCTCCTTGGCGGTGCGGACGGCCAGCGGGCCGTTCTTGCAGATCGTCTCCGCCCACTTGAGGGCGGTGGGCATCAACTGATCGAGCGGCACGACCTCGTTCACCAGGCCGATGTCGTAGGCGCGCTTCGCCGTGATCGGCCGTCCGGTCAGCAGCAGCTCCATGGCCACCGCCCACGGGATTTGCCGCGGCAGGCGGATGTGCGAGCCGCCGGTCGGGATGATCCCCCAGCGCACCTCGCCGAGCCCGAAGGTCGCGTGCTCGGCCGCAATGCGCAGGTCGGTGCCTTGCAGGAACTCGAGGCCGCCGGCAATACAGTAGCCGTTCACCGCCGCGATGATCGGCTTGAAGACATCGGAGAAGGGCCGCTTGGTGTGGTCCTCGTACCCCAGCTCATCGCCGCCGGTGACCATCGGGATGGCCTCTTTCAGATCCATGCCGGTGCAAAAGCTCTTGTCGCCGGCGGCGGT
>JBBITY010000387.1:1195-3694 GCA_037440565.1 Desulfurellales bacterium | reverse complement strand
TTGGCTGCTCCGCCACGACGTTGCGCGGCGCACGGTGCGCCAGCACGGGCTCACCCGCTTCACCGCCGTGTGTCTTCTCTCCGGGTACGTTTGGCTCGGCATCGGCGGCCTGCTCGCGTTGCCATTCGGCGGGGTGGATGCGGGTCCGCCGTACGACGCGATGCTTCACGCCGTCCTGCTCGGTTTCGTCTTCGCCATGATTTTCGGGCACGCGCCGATCATTTTCCCCGCCCTGCTGGGCATCCCGGTGCCATTCCGGCGCGCCTTCTATGCGCACTGGATCGTGCTGCAGCTCTCGCTCATCCTGCGCCTCTACGGCGACCTCGCCGAAGCCCTGAATGCGCGGGCGTGGGGTGGTTTGTTGAACGCGGTGGCGGTGTTGATGTTCCTCGCCAACACCGTCCGATCGGCCGGACTGGGATTGCGCGCGGCGCAAAATTCCGCAACGGTTTCATGATCAGGAGGAGGTGCGGTGTGCTGACCGAAGAACAGGCGCTCGATGCACTGCGCCAAGTGATCGACCCGGAAATCGGCGTCAACATCGTGGATCTCGGTCTCGTATACAGCGTCGACGTGCAGCCCGGCCGCATCCACGCGGCCATCACCATGACGACCCGGGCGTGCCCGCTGCACACCGTCCTCACCGCGGCGGCCGAATCCGCCCTGCGCCAGGCGGCACCGCCGGGCACCGACGTGCGAGTCGAAATCGTCTGGGATCCCCCCTGGAACCCGGCGATGATGTCACCGGCCGCCAAGCAGCAGCTCGGCTGGCGGGGCTGAGGGTAGAGTGCGGAGGCGGCGGTCTTCGCAGTTTGCGGTTCCTGCCATCTGGTGTGAGGGCGAATCTTGTATTCGCCCGGTTCCCGGGGGCGGGCTGTCGCGTTGCACGGGCGATCACAAGGATCGCTCCGACGGCATCGCAACGGACCGAAGAGGGCGAACCGAGTGAGCGTCCTCACCCGCGTCCGCGACAACCTCTGCGGGGCACGGCTCGATCGGCACGAGGTGGCCGGATCGCTCGGCGATCTCGGGACGTTCCTGCCCCTTCTGGTGGGCATGGCGGCCGTCAATGGCCTCGACTTTGCCGCCTCGCTGTTCTTCGCCGGCGTCTTCAACGTCGTCACCGGGCTGAGCTTCGCCATCCCGATGGCCGTGCAGCCGATGAAGGCGATCGCCGCCGTCGCGCTCACGGAGGGCCTGTCGGTGGCGGAGATTCTCGCCGCCGGCGCAACCGTCAGCCTGGTCGTGCTGGTGCTCGGCGTGACCGGGCTCATCGACTGGCTCAACCGCATGATCCCGAAGCCGGTTGTGCGCGGCTTGCAGCTCGCGCTGGGGCTGTCGCTGCTCATGAAGGGCCTGCAGATGGTCATGCAGACGAGCGCGTGGCTGGGACCGGACGGCCTCCTCACCGGCGCCGTCGCGGCGGTCGTGGCGCTACTGCTGCTCTCCTCGCACGTCCTGCCATCGGCGCTGGCGCTGTTCGCTTTGGGCATCGCCGTCACCTTCTGGAAACAGCCGGGGATCATGCAGACGCTTGGCTGGCACCTCGCCCTGCCGTCGTGGTCGCCGCCCGAATGGGCCGATTTCGTCAAAGCGTTCCCCAAAGCCGCGCTGCCGCAAATCCCGCTCACCACCCTCAACTCGGTCATCGCCGTGTGCGCGCTCTCGGCAGATCTCTTTCCCGGGCGCAAGGCCGAGCCGCGGGCCGTGGCGGTCTCGGTGGGGGCGATGAACCTGATCGCCGCGTGGTTCGGCGGTATGCCGATGTGTCACGGCGCGGGCGGGCTGGCTGGGCAGTACCGGTTCGGCGCGCGCACCAACGGCTCCATCCTGTTTCTCGGCGGCGCCAAGATCCTGATCGCCCTTCTCTTCGGCGCCTCGCTCATGGAGTTCTGCCAGGTGTTTCCTGCCAGCGTGCTCGGTGTCATGCTGGCCTTCAGTGGCATCGAGCTGGCCCTGGTCACGCGCGATCAGACCGAGCGCCCCGACGCCTTCGTGATGCTGCTGACCACGGGCACGTGCCTGGGGTTGTCCAATATTGCGCTCGGCTTCGGCTTGGGGCTGGCGCTGGCATGGGGAGGACGGCTGCGCCCAATCGAGCGCAATGACCGGGAAACGCGCAAACGAGGGACTGGGAGATCCTGAAAGAATGGCCGGAGTGGAGCGGCGGCGCTGACGCACGGCACTGGGCGGCCATCGGTCGGGGCGCACGGCCGTGTCCCGTACAAGAAGTTTCGCGGGAATGACGCACGCGAAACCCTTCGCGCCGCGCGAAGCTCGGGCTGCGAAATTGCGATTGAACAACTTTGCGTTCTCGGCGAACGTACCTGTGTGGATGGTGACTGTCTTTCGGGCGGCTGTGCTTTGCCTCTCGTTCCTCGCACGAAAGCGCGTCGGCCGCCCTTGCTTTCCTCGCGCCTCCGTGTCTGTCTGGAACATTCAATCGGAACCCTCACCGCAATCCTCTCCCGCGAGCCATGCGGGGCGAGGGGTGTTCGG
>JBBITY010000387.1:0-1117 GCA_037440565.1 Desulfurellales bacterium | reverse complement strand
AACTGATGCGCGTCATCGATGCTTGGTTTGACCTCGGAAGGGCAGACCCGCCGCACCTGTACTGGGCGCGGACCCGGGACGGCTGGCGGATCGCCCTGCATCGATACCCGACGAAGCGCGGTGCGCACCGGACGCCGGTGCTGCTCTGTCACGGCATGTCCTCCAATCGCTGGAACATGGATGGCCCGGGTCGGATTTCCCTGGCGCGGTATCTGGCGCGGCGCGGCTACGACATCTGGGTCATCGAGCTGCGGGGCGCCGGTCGGTCGACCCGGCCGACCTGGTGGAACGGCAAGCGGTACGACTGGACGTTCGAGGACTACGTCCAGCACGACGCGCCGGCCGCGTTGCAAACCATTCTGCGGGAGACGGGTGCCGAACAGGTGCACTGGGTGGGCCACTCCATGGGCGGCATGATCGCCTATGCGCTCTTGATCGGGCCGGTGCACCGCAAGATCGCCAGCGCCGTGACGGTCGGCTCCCCGACGATGAGCGACGTCGGTCACCCGCTGCTCGATTTCGGGGTTCCCTATCGCACCCTGCTGCGCTTCCTGCCGAACCGGCTGCCGATCGGCACGCTGGCCCGGCTCGGGGCGCCGTTTGCGCCGATCCTGGCCCGTCTGCTGGATCGGACGATCGCGGAGCTCGGCTGGTGCCCGGGCAATGCGGACCTGCGGCTCTTGCGCACGTTGATGTGGACGGCCGTCGACGACATCCCCGCCTCCCTATTGCACGAGTTCGCCCAGTGGTACGAGATGCGCGCGATGACCGACCACTACGCCATGTTCGACTTCACCGAGCACCTCGAGCGGATCACGACGCCGATTCTGATCATCGCCGGCAGCCACGACGGCCTGACCCCCGTCCGCGACCTGGAGCACGTGCACGAGCAGATCGGTTCGCGCGACAAGGTGTTCCGGGTCATCGGCAAGCAGTTCGGCGCCGCGCACAATTACAGTCATGCAGATCTGATCCTCGGACTACACGCGCCGGACGACGTCTACCCGGTTATTGCGGAGTGGCTCGACGCGCACCGGCAGCCGGCGGCGCAGCCCGGGCGCGCCGCGCGCCCGGAACTGCGCGCCGTGTCGGGCAACAGCCGCACCCTGCGGCAGCG
>JBBITY010000386.1:0-3699 GCA_037440565.1 Desulfurellales bacterium | reverse complement strand
GGACTCGTCGGTGGCACCGGCGCCACGGCGCGTGCGCCGGCCTTCGCAAGGTTGCGACCCTTTGTTTCAGAACCGATCCACCCACCGCCGCCCACCTCGAAGCGGCGCGTCGCCATCTGTGGCGTTCGTCATGAACCGGTCTTTCTCGGCCCCTGACACCCGGCACCCGGCACCCGTCTCATGATCATCGCCGTCGGTGTCGACGTCATCGAGGTCGCGCGCATCAAGCAGGCGGTGGACCATCCCGAATGGGGCGAGCGCTTTCGCACCCGCGTGTACACGGCAGGCGAGATCGCCTACTGCCTGGAGCGGCGCCGGTATGCCGAGAGCTTCGCGGCGCGCTTCGCGGCCAAGGAAGCCGTGATGAAAGCGCTGGGGCGCGGTTTCGGCGACGGCATTGGGTGGAGAGAGATCGAGGTCGCGCGCGAGAGCGGCCGCCCCGCCATTGTCCTGCACGGACAGGCACGGGCACTGGCTGCCGCACTCGGCATTTCGCGCTGGCATCTTTCGCTCACGCACACCGCCCGGACGGCGACGGCGTACGTCATTGCGGAGGGGGAGAACGTTTCGGCAGCAGGATAAGGATCGCCACGGCCCAGATGCCGAAGACGAATCCGAGCAGGGTCCAGAGGTTTTTCGGATAGCCGTTGTTGTGCGCGAACAGGCGACACATCACGGCGTCGCAGGTGTGCACCACCAGCGCGGTCCGCAGCAGCGTGCCGGGATCGAGATCCGGGTTGAGGATACGCAAGCCGGTGAAGTAGCCCAATGCGACGTCCCACGGCACGTTTGCACCCCTGGCCGGGCCACATTATAAGAGCACCCCATGCGCTCCAAGCCCTCGACCCGAGCCGAAGCGAAAAGCACGCTGGCCCGTCTCTACGAACGCGGCGAAGAAGCCATCGGTGTCTTCGTCGAAGAGCTGCTGGGCAACAAGGCGTTCACCGACCAGCTTAGCAAGACCCTCGATCGGGCCTTTGACGCCAAGAAGCGAGTCGACCGGAATCTGCAGACGGTGCTGTCGCTCCTCAACCTTCCTTCGCGCGCGGATTACCATCGGCTACAGACCAAGATCGAAGCCTTGCAGGGCAGCGTGGTGAACATCAGCATGAAGCTCGACCGGCTGCTCGCCGCCCAGCAGCGCCGCCGCCCCGCGCCGAAGCGCGCCCGCAAGGCGCCCCCACCGGCGCATCACGCCGCAGAGTGAAGACCGCGGCGCGTTGCTGGCGCGCCTGCCCCGGCCTGCCCGAAATGTCCAGCTCTTTGCGCGACCCACAATTCTGCTGTCACTCCCCGTGTTGCTCCGGGCTGTGCCACCCGGCGACGCGCGGCCGGCCTTACAGCTCCCGACTCCCGACACCAGGCACCCGGCACCCGACACCCCCGCCAGTCAGCAGCGCCGCGAAGCGCTCCTGGCTGGCCAGCGACCCCAGCGCTTCATCGAGCATCGGCAGGACGGCGAGCAGGGGGCATTTGGTCTCGGCTTGGAGGCGCGCCAGGGCGCGGCGGTCGCGGGCGGCCAGGGCGGCAAAGTCCTCGTAGTTGACGAGCAGCTTGTGCCGCAACGGCTCGGGGTACGTGTCGCCAGCGTGCGGGCGCAACGGCGGAAAATCGAAGACCCGATTCGCAATGATACCGGCCAGCGGAAAGCCGCCGGCGCGCAGCTCGCGGTGGAACTCGATCGTCGCCTCGACGGTATCGGGCTCCGGTGACGTCACCAGGACGAAGCTCGTGTCCGGGCGTCGCAGGGCCCGGTCCACCTCTTGCGCGCGCGAGCGAAACCCCTCGGCTAGATCTTCGAAACTCGCCGCAAAGTCGGACAGCTCGCCCAGCAGGTGCAGACCGGTCCAGCGCTCCAGCGCTTTCAGCAACGCGTTCAACGTCATGCGCCCCAAGCGCGTCTCGCCGCCCCAGAGGATCGAGGCCGGACTTTTCAGGATGTGCACGGCGCTCGACGCCACCAGCTCGGTCATGCGCAGCGGCGCGCTGAGCAGGTCGCGCGCGTGCGCGCTCGGCGGCGTGTCGACGACGACGAGATCGTACGTGTCCTGCTGCAGCAGTTCGTGCAGCTTCTCCATCGCCATGTACTCGGCCGAACCGCCGAACTCGTTCGACAGCTCCTGATACAAGCGGTTGGCCTGGATGCGCGCCGCGATTTCCCGACTCGGCGCTGCCCGCTCGATGAGCGCATCGAAGATGCGCTTGGTGTCGATGGCCAACGCGTCCAGCCGCCCCTCGCCGTCACCGAGCGGCACCGGACGCGGCTCGGTCGAGAGGCGATCGAGACCCAGCGTGTCCTTCAGCCGCCGCGCCGGGTCGGCGGTGATCACAGCCGTGTCACGCCGACGGCGCGCAGCCGCCAGAGCCAACGCCGCAGTGGCGGTCGTCTTGCCCACCCCGCCACTGCCCAGGCACACGATCAGGCGCTGCCGGAGCAGCGTCTCGACGGAGACGGGATCCGTGCGACGAGTCATGAACTAACGAACGCTTCGACAACGGATTACACGGATTGAACGGATGGAAAATCGGACGTCCCATCCCCTTCCCGTCTGCCGTCTCCCGGCTCCCATCTTACGCAAACGCCCCCAGTCCCCGCGCCAGCACGCGCCCCATGTCTTCGAGGTCGTCGCGACCCACGGCGCCGCGGCAGATCTGCCGCAGGCCGATCGGGGGCGCGCCGAAGGCGCGGCGCAGGCGGCTGATGTGCCGCTCCACATCGTGCCGGGCGGCGATCTGCAGCCGTGCCGCCGCAAGCAGCGGATCGCCGGGATGCTCGCTCGCCAATTGGCCGATGATCCGGCTGTCCTCAGCGGTGAACCGGCGCGGGAAGACGCGATTGAGGATCGGACGCGCCAGCGGCAGCGCCAGGTCGTCGGTGATCACCTTCTGCGCTTCGATCGTCTCGTTCACCGCCATCTCGTCAGCGATGCTCACCAGCACGATGCGCGTGCGCCCGCGGTCGGCGAGCAACTCCATCAGACGCCGGGCCGTCGAGCCGATCGGCCCGCCGGGCACCATGCTCGCCAACTGACGCGGCGTGCGCAGCAACCGGAGCGCATGTCCGGTTCCCGGACCGTCGACGACGACGACATCGTAGGCCCGCCGCCGGAACCGCCCCACGTCGAGCCATTGCAGGAGATGGTCGAGAACCAGGAACTCCGTCACGCCGGGCGCAGCCGTCGTGACCGCGTTGAACGTCGCGCTCGAAAACAGGCGGCTGGTCAGGAACTGCAGTCGCAGAATGCGCGTGAAGTACGCTTTCAGAAGGGCACGTGGCTCGATGCGCACGCCGTGCAGGCAGGGCGCCAGCTTCGTCGGCTCTGTGCGGAGCTGTTTGTGGGCGAAGAGGTGGGCCAAGCCGCGATCCGCGGTCAGCTCGACGATCAACACCCGCTGCCCCTCGGCGGCGAGATGGGCACCTAGTGCCGCCGCGACGGTGGTTTTTCCCACCCCGCCCTTTCCCGCGATCATGAGGAGCTGGGGCTTCGCCATGCGTCGGCGCATTGTTCACGTCAGCGGCGCGGGGTTCAAGGGTCGGAGGGTGACAGGCGGGCTTTCCGCAGCACCCATTTCTCGATCCTCGCCCCGTCCGGGTGCTACTCGGGATGAGCGGTGAAACGGCCGTTCATCCCGAGCAGCCGCGCAGCGGCGTGTCGAAGGGTGCGCGGGCCGATGGGTCCGTGCCTCGTTGGCCGGCCA
>JBBITY010000385.1:0-3704 GCA_037440565.1 Desulfurellales bacterium | reverse complement strand
ACTTCGGTGCCGAGCCATTACGGCCCGGTCCGCAATCCGTGGAACCTCGGCCGGATAGCCGGCGGATCCTCGGGAGGATCGGGCGCGGCCCTCGCGGCGTATCTGTGCTTCGGCGCGCTGGGGACGGACACCGCGGCGTCCGTCCGCCAGCCGGCCGCCTACTGCGGGGTCGTCGGATTGAAGCCCACCTACGGGCGGGTCAGCACCCGCGGCGTCATACCGCTGTCCTGGTCGCTCGACCACGTGGGGCCGCTGTGCCGCACCGCCCAGGACGCCGCCGTGCTGCTGGAGGCGATCGCCGGATTCGATCCGCTCGAGCCCTCGAGCGTCGACCGGCCGATCGAGCGCTACACGGAGGCGGCCCTGGCGCGGCCGTCATCCCTGCGGCTCGGCGTCGTGCGCCATCCGTACTTCGAGCAACTCGACCCGGACATCGAGGCTGCGGTGAACACCGCCATCCAGGCGCTCACCCGCATCACCGCGGGCGTGCGCGAGGTGGAACTGCCCTACTCGAACCTGCTGCTCACCATCGCCTCGGCCGAGGCCTACGCCTTCCACACACCGTACTTCACGCGGACACCGGAGCTCTACCAGGCGATGACGCGCCAGCGCCTGGAGGCTGCCGCGCAGATATCCGCGGCGGACTACGTGAACGCGCGACGGGAGATGGAGCGCCTGCGCGGGCAGGCCGACAGTGCATTCGCGAGCGTCGACCTGCTGGTCACGCCGACGACCGTGATCGCACCGATCGGCATCGAATCGGGCAACGTGGATCCGCCCCTGCCGCCCGACGGAACCCCGGTGGAGTTCCGCAACACGCACATGTTCGACGTGCTGGGACTGCCCGCGATCTCCGTGCCCTGCGGCCTTACCCGCGACGGCATGCCGATCGGATTGCAGATCGCGGGCCCGCGGTTCGCCGAATCACGCGTGCTGGCGCTCGCGCATGCCTACCAGCAAATCACGGACTGGCACACGCGCGCGCCGCCCGTGGCGTGAAGCCGCCGTTCACGGGACCAGGCAGCCGTTCTTCCGGCGGAAATCGCGGACCCACTCGGCGGTGGTGCGCAGCCCGCCGAACGGGTAGAAGTGCAACAGCACTTCGCCGTGCCTCACCGGATCCAAACCGGCGGCCAGCTCCTCGATCAGCTTGTCGGGACCCGCCGTCGTGAGCAGGCGGGTGAGCGACATGCCGTATTTCTTCATCACCTTGGTCGACGCCCCCACGCCGCACCGCGAGGCGAAGGCCAGCAGCCGCTTCACGCTGGCAGGCCCGGGAACGCCCACGCGGACCAGCGCCTGGATGCCGGCCTTGCGCACCTGTTCGAGCCAGACCAGCACCGGCTCGGCATCGAAGCTGAACTGGGTGACCACGGCGAAGTCGTGGCCGCGCTCCAGGATGGCCGCCTGCTTCTCGCGCTTGGCCTGCCACAATTTCTCGTTGCCGATATCCGGGTGACCCTCGGGATAGCCCGAGATGCCGACGCGCCGGATGCCGTATTTGGCCAGCAGGCCGGTGCGGATGATCGACAGTGCATCCTCGTAGGGGCCGAGCGGCTGCGGCGGGTCGCCGGCGACAATGAAGGCGTGGTCGGTTCCTACTTCGCGCTGCAGACCGCCGAGGAAGCTCTCGAGCTCCTCCTGCGAATGCAGCCGGCGCGCCGAGATGTGCGGGATGGGGAGGAAGCCCAGCTCCCGCACCCGCCTTGCCGCCGCGATCCGCATCTCGAAGGTCTCGCCGGGCAGGAACGTGACTGGAATCTTGGTGCCCTTCGGGATGACGTCGGCCGCTTCCTCGAGATACGGGACGTCCTTCGCCGTCATCTCGATGGAATAATGGTCCAGCAGGGCGCACACGGGCTTTGCTGCGGGTTCTTTGCCGGCCATCATTGTCATCCCCCGTTCCTGGCGAAATCAGCAGCAGCGACGCGCGCGGCCGACGCTCGTGCGATGTCGGCTCCTCGTCGCGCCGCACTATAGGCAGATCACGCCGCACCGGCAACGGCGAGGCACCACTTGCTTTCACCGCCAGGCCTGCATCCACCGGCGGGGAATCTGCGTACTGCAGCGCGCAACGAGCTTGGGTCACTTCCTTGTGTACGGGCTCGCACGAATTGGGCCCGCGATCGCGGCGACGTACGATTGGCGGGTCGACAGGCAAGAGGAGGAACTCACATGGCTAGTCTCATCCGCTGGGATCCGTTCGGCGAGTTCGATCGCATCGACCGGACCTTCAATCGCATGATGAGAAGGGCGTTCTCGGGCTGGCCGCGGCCGGCATTGGAGGGCGAGGCCGCCGCACAGTACGAGTGGTCACCGTCGGTGGACATCAGCGAGACCGACAAGGAGTACCTGCTGCGCGCCGAACTGCCCGGCGTCAGCAAGCAGGACGTCAAGGTCACCGTGGATGGCGGCATGATCACCATCGAAGGTGAGCGCAAGCAGAAGATGGAGGAGAAGGGCGAGAAATATCACCGCGTCGAGAGCTTCTACGGGAGCTTTGCGCGCAGCTTGAGTCTCCCGGACGACGTCAACGTCGACGCGATCCGGTGCGAGGACAAGGAAGGCGTGCTGACCGTGCACATGCCGAAGACGGCGACTGAGAAGCACAAGCCAAAGCAGATCACGGTGCAGTGACGCCGGCCCGGGCGGCGTGCGTCAGTCCTTCACGGGCAACGCACGCAGCCGGGCGACGATGCTGCGCCGGTTGTCCTCGAACGCGCGGCGGTCCGCGGGCACCTGCTGGTTCCGCGGGAAGGCGGCGTCGAGCATGGCGTACATCTCGCGTACCTCGTCACGGAACTCCTCGTGCGTCAGGATGTAGGGGGCGTTGCTACGGATGCCCTCGACGACCATGGCGCCGAGCTGGACGGGATCCATCCACGATGCCGTCATTTCGCGCGCCGCGGCCCGCGCGGCCGCGTCGCGCGCGCCGGATTCGACGATGCGCGTGCGCGTGCCGCCAGGGAACAGGCAGGATACGCCGATGCCATGCGGCGCCAGCGTCATGCGCAGCGACTCGGTGAGCCCGCGTACCGCGAACTTGGCGGTCTGATAGGCACCGAGACCTGGCAGCGGCAGCGGCACGATGCCGGCCATCGACGAGGTATTGACGATGTGGCCGCCCTCCCCGTGGCGCAGGATCAGCGGCGCGATGATCTTCACGCCGTTGACGACGCCGCCGAGGTTCACGCGCAACGCGCGATCCCAGGCCTCGAAGTCGGGGTCCGCCGTATCGCCGCCGCCGCCGACGCCGGCGTTGTTGCAGAGCACGTGGATCTTGCCGAACATCCACACGGCCTCATCGGCTGCGGCCCGCAGTTGCTCGCGGTCGCCCACGTCGACGTGCACGCAATGCGCGTCGCTGCGCCCGGCGAGCGCCTGCTGCACGTCGCGCAGGTAATCGCGATTGAAATCCGCGACCACCACCTTCATGCCCAGTTGCAGGAAATTCTGCACCAGCCCGTAGCCGATGCCGCTCGCGCCACCGGTGACGAAGGCGACCCTGCCCGCAAACTGCTTCATGCGTCTCGACTCCTTTACCGTGCGATGTCGCGCTGCTGGCGCGTGCGCAGACCCTGGATGTACTCCAGCTCGGTCAGCGAATACCCCTGCCCTCTCAACGCCAGCGCGATGTCCTGCGGCTTCGCATCCTCGGGCGACGTGAGCTCGGCGGCATCCTCGGCGTCGCGGTAGATCTCCAG
>JBBITY010000384.1:3456-3734 GCA_037440565.1 Desulfurellales bacterium | reverse complement strand
GCGACGACGCCGGCGAGCCGATGGGAGCCGTGCTCTTCTTCGAGGACGTCACCGAGATCATCAAGGTGCAGCGCATGGAGGCGTGGCGCGAGGTGGCGCGCCGCATCGCGCACGAGATCAAGAACCCGCTCACCCCGATCCAGTTATCCGCCCAGCGCCTGCGCAAGCGCTTCGGCCGCTCGCTGAGCGCGCAGGAGGCCGCGCTGTTCGAGGAGTGCACCCGGACGATCATCAACCAGGTCGAGCAGCTCAAGCGGCTGGTCAACGAGTTCTCGGCT
>JBBITY010000384.1:2700-3438 GCA_037440565.1 Desulfurellales bacterium | reverse complement strand
CCGGCGCTGGAGGTCGCGCCGCACGATCTCAACCAGGTGGTGGACGAGGCGCTGGTCCTTTTCCGCGAAGGACATCGGGACATCGCCTTCGACTTCGCGCCCGACCCGAGCGTGCCGCTGATCGAGATCGACCGCGAGGCGGTCAAGCGCGCGATCATCAACCTGCTCGACAACGCAGTGGCGGCGTGTCACATTGCGCGCAGCGCGGGAAAGGTCGACATCGTGACGGCATACGACCGCCCGCTCGGCGTGGTGCGTTTGGAGGTGGCGGACAACGGGTGCGGCATGACGGCGGACGTGAAAGCGCGCGCGTTCGAGCCCTATTATTCGACCAAGAAGGACGGCACGGGTCTCGGGCTGGCCATCGTCTCCGCGATCGCGGCCGATCATCACGCTTACGTGCGCATCCGCGACAACGCGCCGCAAGGGGTCCGGGTGGTGATCGAGTTCCCGTTGCGACAGGCGGCGGCGCTGCGAGCGGTCGCGCGCGCGTAAGGAGGCGAACGCATGGCGACGGTGCTGGTGGTGGACGACGAAAGCGAGATCCGCACCTCTCTGCGCGGCGTACTGAGCGACGAGGGCTTGCGGGTGTTGGAGGCCGAGGACGGCCGGCGCGCGCTGGATCTGGTGCGCCGGGAACTTCCGGAGCTGGTGCTGCTCGATGTCTGGATGCCGGAGCTGGACGGCATCGAGCTTCTCCGCCGCCTGCAGGAAGAGCCGTGCCAGCCGCAGGTCATC
>JBBITY010000384.1:2031-2690 GCA_037440565.1 Desulfurellales bacterium | reverse complement strand
ATAATGATCTCGGGACACGGCACCATCGAAACGGCTGTGCAGGCGACCAGCTCGGAGCCTTCGACTTCATCGAAAAGCCCTTTTCGATCGACGCGCTTCTGCAGGTGGTAAACCGCGCTCTCGAGCACCGGGCGCTGCTAGCGGCGGGGGAGGTGGCGAGCAATGGCGCCGTACCGCGCAGCGCGCGGCCCGCGCGCGCCGTGGTGGCGCGGCCGTCGGCCCGCGGCGAGCGCACCATCAGCCGCTCGGTCGTTGCCAGCGGGCACGGGCTGCACACCGGCGTGAAGTCGGGCCTGGTCTTGCATCCCCTGCCGCCGGGGCGGGGAATTGTCTTTGCCAACATCTCGACTGCGGCGACTGTTCCGGCGCATCTGGATTTCGTCGATTCGACGGGCTACGCGACGACGCTACACCGGCAAGGGATGACCGTGGCGACGGTCGAGCATCTGCTCGCGACCCTCCACGCCTACGGGATCACCAATCTGCTCATCAAGGTACAGGGCGAAGTGCCGGTGATGGACGGATCGGCCATCGAGTTCTGCCGCCTGGTGGAGAGCGCCGGCATCGAGGAGCAGGGCGGCGAGGTGGAAGACATCGTGATCGCACGGCCGCTCGCCGGCGAGGGCCGCAATGAGGAGTCGATTGCGATCGAGCCGTAC
>JBBITY010000384.1:0-2010 GCA_037440565.1 Desulfurellales bacterium | reverse complement strand
ACACGCTAGTCTATCCGGAGCCGGTCGGCCGCCAGGAGTACACCTATGTACACCGCGGGCCGGAGTCGTTCCGCGAGGAAATCGCGCCCGCCCGCACGTTCGGTTTCGTCCGGGATATGAAGGCGATGGCGGCCATGGGGCTCGCCAGCGGCGGGCGGCTCGACAACTGCATCCTCATCGACGACGAGAAGATCGTGAACACCTCGCTCCGCTTTGCCGACGAGCTTGCCCGGCACAAGATTCTCGACATCATGGGTGACTTCTACTTGCTGGGCCGGCCGATCCGCGGCCGCATCGTGGCGCGCATGACCGGGCACAGCGACAACATTGCTTTGCTGCGGGCCGTGCGCGCGCAGTTGCAGCACTGAGCCACGACGTACCAAGAGCGGATAAAGTCCCCTTTTCCGAAATGGGACTTATCCCCTTTTTGGGAACCTTCAGACGCGCTCGGCGACGATCTGCGGCTGCACGCGATAGGCCTTGCCGAGGATCCGCGCTGCGGTGCGGGCCGACACTTTGCTGGGAAAGTCGCGCACGGTGACGCGGTACAGCGGCCGGCGCTTGGTGCCGACGCGCTCGACGATCGCTTCGTAGCCGCGTTCGGCCACCTGGCGCCGGAGCCGGTCGGCCTCGGCGGCGCGGGCGAACGACGCCAGGTGTAGGTGATAGCGAAATGCCGCGTCGGACACGTCCTCGCGGTCGCCGGCCGCGCGGCGCTCGGATGGTGGCGTGGCACCGCCCCGTGCGGCCGCCTCCCGCCAGCGGGTTTCCGTGGGCCAACTCGGGCGGGCTGGCGGCTGGCCCAACCCGTAAGCGATCAGGCGCTCCAGGTCGCCCCAGAGATCGATGGATCCGAGCACGGCGACGATCACCTCGCGCCGGTCGTTGGCGGCGGCGCCGACGAAGCAGCGCTTGGCACTGCGCGTCCACCCGGTCTTGCCAATGACTTTCATGTCGCGGCGACCGAGCAGCCGGTTATGTGAGCGCAGGACGATGCGTCGGGTGGAACCCGCGCGCGGCGTGATGACCGTCGATTGGGTGGAGAGGATCTCGCGCAAGCGCGGGATCTGGAGCGCGTGACGCATCAGAGTCGCAAGGTCCTGGGCCGTCGACAGGTGTCCTTCTTCCGGCAGCCCGCTGGGGTTGACGAAGTGCGAGTGCGTGGCGCCGAGCTCGTACGCGGTGGCATTCATCAAGTCGGCGAACCGCGGCACCGAGCCCGCCAGTCCCTCAGCCAGCACCACACTGGCGTCGTTGGCCGAGTTGAGCAGGGTCGCGTAGACCAGATCCTCGACGTTCATCCGCCAGCCGGGCTGCAGCCAGATCTTTGCGGGCTGCATAGAACTCGCGTACCGGCTCACGGGCAAGTCGCGGTCGAGTAAACCGGTGCGCAGCGCCACCAGCGCGGTGAGCACCTTGGTCGTGCTCGCTGGTGGTAACTGGAGATGCGGATTGCGGGCGAACAGGACTTCGCCGCTGCCGTTGTCGATCAGAATGGCCGACTTCGCGGTGATCCGTCCCAGCTCGCGGACCGAGCTGGCCTGGGCACTGCTGGCCAGCAAAACCACCATCCCCAGCGCCAGCAGTATCCGATTCCTGTGACGCGTCACGCTCGTCCCGCCCACCATTCTCAGCTGGCACCGCCAACTGCCCGTACTGTCAGCTAAATTCTTCTTGGTGTCAACCCTGAAATCGAATGAGCACGGCGCGGGTGAGCGGGGGTTCGGCGGTTGGGTAGAGACCGCTTCCTGCCTTGGCTAGGGGAAAATGCTCTCTTGCGCCGCCCGTAGCTGCATTGCGCGAGATTCAGTAAGACGGGCGTTGAGGATTTTGACTTCAGCGCACCGTCGCCCCGGTGGACACGGGGCGTTCTGGTGTGACGATCGCGAGGCGGCCCTCCGCGTCCGAGGCGGCGAGCAGCATGCCCTGGCTTTCGACGCCGCGCAGTGTTGCGGGGACCAGGTTGGCGACGACCACGATCTGCCGTCCGACGAGGTCCTCCGGTGCGTA
>JBBITY010000383.1:2123-3735 GCA_037440565.1 Desulfurellales bacterium | reverse complement strand
GACGCTGGGCTCGTCGGCTTTCAGTTCTGCGAACTCGGCAAGATCGAGCATCCGGGCGCCTTCGATGTCGAGATCGGTCTTGCCGTTGATCACCACGTACTCGAACGGAAGGTTGGGGCCAAGCTCAGCGACTCGGGGGAGGAGCGGCGCGTCGACCACGAGGACACGCGCGCGGCTGTCCCGCAGCGCCTCGCGCAGCCACTCCTTGCGGTAGTCCGTGTTGGTGGGTACCCAGATGGCGCCGAGCTTGTTGACGCCGAACGTTGTGAAGACCAGCTCCGGCGAGCCGACCATGAAGAGGGCCACCGTATCGCCGGACTGAACGCGGAGGCTGCGAAACCCCGCCGCATACGAGTTGGCCAGCTCATTGACCCGGGCGAAGCTGAACCGCCGCTCCCCGGCCATTAGGTAGGTCGCATCGGGGATGCTCTCGGCCTGTCTGCGGAGAATCGTCCCGAGCACCCGGGCATTGGCATTCGACAGCTCCACGCGATTCATCGCCTTCCTGCTCTATCCCGGTTTCGCACCAGTTACTGGTCGCTCACTTTGCCCAGCACGCACGCTCTTGGCAAATGCAGTGCGGGGCTCCGCCGGAAGGTCCCAGCTTCCTCCCCCACTGCGTGTCCTCGGTGCTCTCGGTGGTGAAATCTGTTCCTGGATTGCGGCTCAAGACTCACGACATGCTCATGACGAAGAGAAGCGCCGTCAGCGCGGCGCGCTCTGCAACAACTTCCAGAGGCGATTCGGGGTGGCAGGAACCTCCGTCGCGCGCACTCCGAGTGGCGCCAGGGCGTCGTTGATCGCGCACAGGACGGCGGCCGGCGTGGTGTGGATGGCTCCCTCGCCGGCGCCCTTCGCGCCGAGCGGGGTGAAGGGTGACGGGGTCACCAGCGCCTTCTTCTCGGTCGTCGGCGCCTCGAAAATGGTCGGCAGCAGGTAGTCCATGAACGTCGAGGTAAGCGGCTGCCCCTCGTCGTTGTACACGTACTCTTCGAGCAGCGCGGCGCCCACACCCTGGGCGACGCCGCCGTCGGTCATGCCTTCCACCGTCGCCGGGTTGAGCCGCGTGCCGCAGTCGTCGGCGATGTAGTAGTTCAGGATCTTGACCTGTCCGGTCTCGCGATCCACCTCCACGACGGCCACATGGCACGCGTTGGCCGCGGTGAGGTAGCTCTTGGCGCGCCCCTGTTCGTCGACCGGCGTCCGACCCGGCGCGGTCCACACATACGTCGCCTCGGGGCTCTGTTCCGTTCCCGGCGGCAGCAGATCGAACCGCGTCAGCATGACGGCCGCCACTTGCGCCAGCGGCATCTCCGCTCCCGGCACGCCGCGCACCCGCAGCTTGCCGTCCATCAGCTCGACGCTCTCCGGCGGCGCCTGCATCAAGTGAGCGGCCGCCTTGATCAGCTTCTCCTTGACCCGCTCGCAGGCACCGAGGACCGCGCCAGTCAGTGCGACGCCGAGCCGGCTGCCGCCCGGGCCGAAATGCGGCGGTGCCGAGAGCGTGTCCTGGGAAACCACGCGGACGTCTTCCAGATTCACGCCGAAGTAGTCCGCAGCGAGCTGCGCCGCGAGCGTGAACTGCCCTTGTCCCTCGATGTTGAAGCCCACG
>JBBITY010000383.1:0-2099 GCA_037440565.1 Desulfurellales bacterium | reverse complement strand
ACACCGACGGTGACGCCCTCAGGCACGCCGATGCCCGGCATGCCCACGCCGGCATACGCGTTCCAATCGAACACGCCCGGCTCGATGGCCGTCACCACCCCGATGCCGACGCAACGTCCCTGACGGCGGGCGGCGGCCTGCTCTTCGCGGAGCTTGGCGTACTGGGCCATCTCGAGCACCGTGTCCAGCGTCGCCTCGTAGTTGCCACTATCGTACTCGTTTCCGCTCGGAATCGTGTACGGAAAGCGATCGGCGGGAATGAAGTTCTTGCGCCGCATCTCGGCCGGATCCATGCCGATGCCGCGGGCGGCGATGTCGACGAGCTGTTCGAGCACGAAGTTGTGCGGCGGCGGGCCCATGCCCCGGTACGCGGTGGTCGGCACCTTATTGGTCGCCACCAGGGTGACGTCGTAGCCAGCGGCGGGGATCGCGTAGCAGCCGGTGAAGCACGACAACGGCTTCACCGCACCGAGCGACGAGAAGCCCTCCCCGGTGGCCCCGAGGTCCTCCACGAGCTTGACCTTGAAGCCGGTGATCGTTCCATCCTTCTTCACCGCGATCGCCGCCTCATAAAAGCGATCCCACGCCTGACCGCTGCCGCCGACCAGATACTCCATCCGGTCCTCGATCGACTTCACCGGCCGCCCGCCGGCCTTGCGGGAGAGCAGCGCGCTGATGTCCGTGCCCCGGAACCCCATCTTGCCGCCGAAGCTGCCCCCGCGTGGATGGCTGATCAGCCGGACCTTGTTGAACGGCAAGCCCAGCACCGCCGCTCTGCCCATGGCGAGGAGCGACGGAGACTGGAACGTGCCGCGACAGGTGACGCTTTCCTCCACCGGATCCCACTCCACGATCACGCCAAAGGTCTCCATGGGGTTGGCGCCGACGCGATGCCAGCGGAACTTCTCCGTGAAAACGTGATCCGCACTCTGAAACGCCTGCTCCACGTCGCCCCAAGTGAAGACCTTCTGGAACATGATGTTGCTGGGATGTTGCTCGAAAAGGCGGGGGCTGTCGGGTTGGGTGGCCTGCAGCCCATCGACCACCGGCGGCAGCGGATCGTAGTCCACGGCGATGAGCTCCGTGGCGTCTTCGGCGATGTATCGGCTCGTCGCCGCAACGGCCGCGACCGGCTCACCGACGTAGCGCACCTTGTCGGTTGCCAGGCAGTACGTGCCCCACCCTTCCGGGACGGTGGCGGTCGGGTAGCTCCAGCGCAGCGCGTCCTCACCGGTGACCACGGCGACCACGCCGGGCAATCGCTCCGCCGCACTCGTATCGACCCGCTTGATGCGGGCGTGAGGGTAGGAGCTGCGCAGGATGGCGCAGTGGAGCATGCCGGGCAGGCGCACGTTGTCGATGAACTCGGTGTGCCCGGTCACCAGCGAGCGGTCCTCGACGCGCTTGACCGCGCGTCCGACGAAACGCGGCGCGCTCGTCGGCAAATCCTGCAGCTTCTTTGGAACGTCCATCGCTTCCTCCCGTGTGTGCTCCACTTACACCGTGTTCCCGCGCGCCGCCAGCGCCAGCGAAACCGCCCCGGAGGTATGGTGGGCGGTACCCACCCGACGAGTCGATCGTTTGAAACCAACGGCCCCGTCCTTTCGAAGGCCGGGCACGCACCGCCGCTCGGACGCCACCGAGGGTGTTTGCAGGAATGAACGCGTACGAGGCCACCGGTGCCGTCGGGCGAGCGGCGCGCGCGAGCGCGGACGATCCCCTCGCGCGAACAGCCGCCCGTGGCGGCCGGGCTATGCCGCCGCAACGGATTCCGGCCGAGCGAAGGCCTGGAAAGAGGAGGCCGAGGGGAGAGCCAGGCCCGGATGGTTCTCCCCTCGGCGCGGCGCAGGGGCGCCAGCCCTGCATCCGACGAAGAATCGATCTTTCATCTCGCGCGGGCTTCGCCCTGCACCCGGCGAGGGAAAAACCTCGCGGTTGTTTCCCTCGCGCTCCCTTTTCCCTTCCACGCGGCGCGGGCCGATGGGTCACTGCCTCGTTGGCCGGCCGACATCCTCAGCCGCGGGCGGGAGGGGTTGGGCGGTGTCGCGCTCAAAACCGGCGCGCGCGGACGCGGACATCTGGCCTGGTTCGGTGCTTGG
>JBBITY010000382.1:0-3742 GCA_037440565.1 Desulfurellales bacterium | reverse complement strand
TGCTCTTCCTGAATCCGGCGCAGGGCGCGCTCGACCACCTCGAAGTCCTGCCCGCTCTGGAAGGCGATGTCCTCGACCGGCAGGGTGATGTACCCGTCCTTGTCCATATTGCCGAGGAGGAGCGCCGTGACGGCCTCCTCGTCGCGATTGAAGTCGTTCATCTGCAATTGCCAGAGCAGGTACTCGGTCAGCGACTGCGCCCGCACCAAGGTGCTCTCGATGCTCGGGCGTTTGTCCTCATCGTAATCCGCCGGCGTCGCCGAAGACCCGTGCCAGTCGTTGCTGTAGTTGTCGAGGTACTCGCGCCAGTCGATGGCGTTGAGCCCGCTTTCCGGCGCCAGCTCGGAGGTGGTCTCGCGCTGGACCGGCGGCTCCTCCCATTCCGCATCGTCCTTGGGTGGCTCCTCCAGGCGTTCTTCGGTTCGCGGTGCTTCTTCCTCCTCTTCGCGTTGCGGCCCCAGCTCCTCCTCGAGGGCGGGGTTTTCTGCCAGCTCCTGGTCGACGAGTTGCTCCAATTCCGCACGCGAGACTTGCAGGATCTTGATGGCCTGGCGCAACTGGGGCGTCATGACCAGTTGCTGGCTGAGGCGCTGGTACAGTTTTGTCTCGAGTGCCATCGGCGTGAACGACCGACTATAGGCTAAAGTGTTTCCCCAAATACAGCTCGCGGGCCTGCTGGCTCGCGGCGATCCGCTCCGGGGTTCCTTCCTCCAAGATCATCCCGGCGTTGAGGATATACGCTCGATCGCAGATTCCAAGTGTTTCTCGCACATTGTGGTCGGTAATCAGCACGCCGATCCCCCGCGCCTGCAACTGGGCGATGATCGCCTGGATATCGAGGACCGCGATCGGGTCGATGCCGGCAAACGGCTCGTCGAGGAGCATGAAGGTCGGCGAGGTCACCAGGGCGCGGGTGATTTCCACGCGGCGGCGCTCGCCCCCCGAGAGGGTGTAGGCCCGATGCTTGGCCAAATGCGCGATGCTGAGCTCCTCCAGCAACGCGGCGAGGCGCTCGCGGCGCTCCTCGGGGCTCAGCGGCAGCGTTTCCAGAATGGCGAGGAGATTCTCCTCGACCGTCAGCTTGCGAAACACCGACGGCTCCTGCGGCAAATAGCTCACGCCGAACCGGGCGCGTCGGTACATGGGCTCGTCCGTCACGTCAATCTCGTTGAGCAGCACCCGGCCGGCGTCGGGTCGCATCATGCCCACGAGAATGTAAAATGTGGTGGTCTTGCCCGCCCCGTTGGGCCCGAGCAGGCCGACCACCTCTCCGGCCCGGACCTCGACGGTGACGCCTCCCAGGATGTCGCGGCCGCCCAATCGCTTGCCGATGCCTTCGGCGCGCAGAACACCGGGGCCGCCGTTGCGCTCACTCCCCATCATCTTTTCCCGCCGGCGTGCCGGCCTCTCCTTCCCCGGGTGGAAACAGCACCGCACGCACGCGTTCCTCACCGCCCTGAACGACACCGCGTGCCTCGTCCAGATAGACCACCACTCGCGCGCCGACAACCTCGTTCGGGCCGTCGCGCAGCGTGGCCTGGTCGGTCAGCGTCACCGTGCGGGCCGCCTGATCGAACACCGCCCGCCCCCCCGTCGCCCGCCGATCCCCCTTGGCAATCCGCACCGCGCCTTCAGCGACCACCTCGCGCAACCGGTCCGGCGCGTCGGGATCGAAGGTCACGCGCAGCAGGTCGCTGTGCAGCGTCAGATCGGCCTGGCTGACGCTCACCGCGCCGCGGTACGTGAGCACGCGGCCGCGGTAATCGAATTCGAGCTCCTTGGCGCTGATCGTCACCGGCCCGCGGTCCGGAGCGAACGCGAATCCCCCCAGCAGGCTGTCCGCGCCCCCCGACCGGTCGCCTCCCATCAGCGGTCGCGCCGTTGCGGCCGCCGCGGACTGGGCACCCACGCCGTGCGGCAGCAGCGCGCTGCCGGCAAGCCCCATCGCTGCCAACACGGGCAGCAGCCCCGTAACCCATGGCTGGCTCATGTGCGAGGCCGCCAGGTCATTTGGACCGCTTCCGCCAGTTTGAGTCGCTGCGCGCCCACCGCCACCTCCATCCCGGTGCCGTGCAATTCGAACGCCTGGCCGGTGATGCGCACCGGGCCCGGGGCCACGATGACGTCGGCGTCGCGTTCGTAGCGCGCGTAGTCCGTGCGCAGCACGTAGTCGCCGAGCTGCACATCGATCCCACCGATCAGCTCGATCCGCCGCAGATCGTGGCTGCCGAGGAAGACTTTGCCCTCTTTGCCGCGCAGCGCCACCACGCGGCCGTCCGCGGGAAAGAACGATACCATTGGATCCTTCACCACCACCACCCGTTCGTCACTGTAGTACTGCGCCTCGCTCGCCGACACCTCCCACACCTTGCGGCCGTGGTCGACCTGCACGCGGTGAAAGTCCTGAATGCGCTGCGCCACATGGGGCAGCAAATTGAGCGCCTGCTGTCGGAGGTCATCGGCGCGCTGGCGCCACAGCTCCTGCACCAAGAGCGCTGCGCCGCCGGCGAACAGCAGCACCACCGCGGTGACCACGAGACGGCGAACACGCGATTTGCTCATGGGGACGACCAAGGCGGGAGCGCTTACCAGAAACTGCCGCACCGTACCATCGCGCCGCCGGGGAGTAAAGAAACTGACGGCCGTGCCCTCCTTCATCCCGATGTCGCGACCTGATATCGTCGCCCCCGGCGTGCGGAGCGTCGTGAACGATGGGCGGCCTGCCACTAGCGACTCGCGGATTGCGCCACGTCGCCTTGCGCGTGCGCGACGTGGCGGCGGCGAAAGCATTCTACTGCGAGTGTTTCGGCATGCGGGTCGTGTGGGAACCGGATGCCGACAGCGCGTACCTGAGCAGCGGGACGGATAACCTCGCTCTCCACAAAGCCAGCGGAGGGCGAGCGCCTGCCGCTGAGCAGGCGCTCGACCATCTGGGCTTTCTCGTCGCCACTCCCGCCGCCGTCTATGCCGCGGCCGAGGTCCTGCGGGCTCGCGGGGTGCCGATCGTGCGCGAGGCCCGCGCCCACCGGGACGGCAGTCATTCATGCTACGTGGCCGATCCCGACGGCAACGTCGTGCAGATTCTCTACGAACCCAACATCAGCCCACTCATGGCTGATTGCAAAACAACGGGAACATGAGCGGTCTTGGGAGAGGCTCAAAGCTGGCCGCGTGGGGCGTTCATTTGTACACGGGCTGCGGCGCAGTCCTGGCGCTCCTGGCTCTGCAAGCGATCTCGCACGGCGCGTACCAGGCGGCCTTTGCGTGGATGGCACTCGCCACGGTCATCGATGCTACCGACGGCACCCTGGCGCGCTGCTTGCGGGTCAAGGAGGCGCTGCCGCACTTCGACGGCGCCAAGCTCGACGACATTGTCGATTACCTGAATTACGTGGTCGTGCCCGTCGCGCTCGCCCACCACGCCGGTCTCCTGCCGGCCGGGAGGGCCGGCTTGCTGGTCGCTGCCCTGCCATTGTTGGCCAGCGGGTATGGCTTCTGCCAGTCAGCGGCGAAGACGCCGGACCACTTCTTCACCGGCTTCCCGTCGTACTGGAACATCGTGGTGTTCTACCTATACGTCCTGCACGGTCCGGAGTGGTTCAACATCGGGTGGCTGGTCGTCCTCAGCCTGCTGGTGTTCGTACCGATCCGTTACCTCTACCCGAGCCGCGGCAGCCGGGCGCGCAAGTGGACGTATGGGCTCGGCATCGTCTGGGGCACCCTGGTGCTCTGGCTGCTCGCG
>JBBITY010000381.1:0-3762 GCA_037440565.1 Desulfurellales bacterium | reverse complement strand
GTGCAGGGCGGAGCCCGCAGGAAATGGAATTCCATCGGAGGCGGGGCTGGCGGCCTCGAACCCGCGCGGCCAAGATCAAGCCTGCGGCTTCATGTGCAGCCGCGCAAGTCGCACCAACGTATTGCGAAACATCCGGGCGATCAGCACGCGGAACAGGCCGCCGAGCCCGGGAATCGCCGAGTTGAACTGACAGCGCCACGTGACGAGTGTGCCACGCCCGTTGGGCTCGAAGAGCACCTCGCCGAAGTGATCCTTCATCGGCACGGGGCCGCGTACGAGACGGTAGGTCATACGCCTCGGCGGCTCGAAGGAGACCACCTCCTCGTACACCGTGAGCGGACCGTTCGAGATCGCTCGCACGCAGCCAACGCCGTTGCGGGACGGCGCACCCTCGCGCGCGAGCCGTACTTTTCCCAGGCCGGCCCACTCCGTCCACGATACGTGATCCGTGTACCGATCCCACACGGCTTGGACCGGCGCTTCAACCACCTGCTGCACTTCGAGCTTCTGCATCGCTCAACCACTCACCGATGACCTCGCCCCGGGGCCGACCGCACTTGACTAGCTGCGCCTGATAGCACGCGGTCGCGGGGTGAACAAACCCGCGAGGATCCAGGCGGTGTCCTCATGGGGTTCTCTCGCGTGCCCGAGGAGAGCGCGCCCCCTTCGGCGGCGCTCATCGCTTGTGAAGAATCCCCCGGAGCGGCGCAATGCTTCGCCACTCAAGAATGGTTCAAGCGCGGCCATCGGAGGGGCGCACGGCCCGTGCGTCCTTACCGAAGGGCGAGGGCCGATTGCTTCACAGGCGCTCAGGGCCCGCGATGAAATTGGTTCACCCTCTTGCGCTGATCGCGCCCGCGGGGCGGGAGCACCGCTCCCGCCCTCAAGAGATTGGCGTACATACGCGGCCTGCTCCTTGAGGGGTGGAGCATCGCTCCATCCCGTCGATTGCTTCACGAGCGCTCAGGGCAGGCGCAGTTCGCGCTCCAGCTACGAGACTGGAGCGGAAGGCGTTCGCGAACACGTAGTCCGCCACCCGCCGCCCTTGCGCGATGCCCTGCTCCTTGTCGAAGGCCCAGTGGATGCCGAGGTAGATCCGGCTCTGGCCGTTCTCCTCCTCGGCCTCGGAAAAAGAGGCGAAGCTCCGCGGGATGAGCGGCCGCACGGTGCCTTGGGCATCCCGTGTCGTCCCGTTGAACTCGTCGGAAACAAACGTAAAGGCGATGTCGTCCGTCCCGTAGAAGTTGCGCAAGGTCTCGAAGAGCGCGCCGCCGAATCCGGCGTGACCGGAGGGATACGCAGGAAACGGCGGCGTGAAATTCGGCTCGTCGAGATTGCTCGCTGGTGCACCGAGCGGCTTGAACGTCGGGTCGCCCACCGTGGCCGGGTTCCCGTCGCCGGCGCCTGTGGGACCAGTTCCCGGGTCAGCCTCGCGAATGCCGGTCACCGGCCGCCAGAAGTTGTAATAGTACTTCGACTCCCAGACCGCGATGCCCGCGTCGGCCAGCGCGACGTTCACGAGCGCGAGCAGCCGCGCCAGCTCGACGACATCCGCGCCACGCTCCTCGGCAATCTGCACGGCGATCTGGTTGTAGAGACGCGGCGGCGCGCAGAGGCTCGGCGTCCCATCGTAGGCCCAGAAGATCCCGACGAGGGTCTCCTCCTCGCTTCGCACCGTCGGCGTGACCACCCCGTCACCGCCGAGGCTCTTCACTTCGTCAAACGCCGCGGCGTACTCGGCGCTGTCGAGAGCGGGGGGTGGCGGAACCCGAAACTGCGCCGCCGATTGCATCACGAACGGTGTGACCCCACCCCAGAGCGCCCCCAGGGCCACTGACTTTTTGCTGACCGGATCCTCCCGCCACTGGCCCGGCCCGCCACCCGTCGTGAAGTCAACCCCGATTCGCGGCTCGGCGTGCTGTGAGCCGTCATTCTCTCGCAGAGCGAGGATCGCGGCGGCGGCGCGACGGCCGAGCTCCACACCGTCGGCCTTCGCCGGCGTGGCATCGATCTGGTCGAGGCTCTCAGCGAGCTGCTGGTCGAAGCTCGCCGCTTGCGACGGGAAGAGCGCGGCCAGGGTGTCATGCGCAGCCTGGGCAATGGCGGCCTTCATCGAGGTAGCGGCCGGCGCAGGCGCCAGGCCGGTGTAAGTCTCATAGCCGCCGGCAATCGCATTCACCGCGTCAAAGATGGCGATGTGCACGATCGCCATCGCCCGGCTGGCCCGCGTGGGACCATACTGCTCGCCGAAGACGCGGTTCTCGCCCGGCGCCACCGCGGTGTGGTCGAGCCCACTCGCATCGATGGCGACCTGGTTCCAGCGGCGGACCCAGTTCGTCGAGGCCGGCGGCGCGGAGCCCTCCCCGTCGCCACATGCCTGGATTACTGCAGTCAGTCCGGCGACAAACAGCCCGGCAAGTACGCCGCGCCCCGCGTTCTTCCGTTGCTCAGCGATCACGGCCCCCCTCCCGCCTGCGTTTGACGCGTCTCGTTTCCGATACGACCTGAATGCGCCCTCTGTCAAACGAGCCGCTGCCATCGCTCGGCCGCGCCGCTCAGAGCTGGTGAAAGAATCCCGACGGGACAGGCTCTCACACCGGCGGACGGGCGGGAGCGCTGCTCCCGCCCTCGAGACCGACGCGCCGTTGCACCGGCACCCCTCTTGAGGGGTGGAGCATTGCTCCACCCCGAGGCCCTCGCAAGCGCCCAGGCCCAGTTCCAGTCGCATTCCACCGATGCGGGTGAGCGCCCTGGTGGTGCGCAATCTCGGAGCGCCCTCGAACACGACCCCCTCTCCCCGCGCTTTTCGCGGGGAGAGGGCTGGGGTGAGGGGTTCCGTTGGCGTGCAGCCGGCAAACGTCCGCTAGAAATACACGGTGACTCCACCGCGCACGCCGAAGGGATTCCCGGGCGTGAAATGGATGTCCGAGATGCCCGCGTTCGCGTCTGCACTGCCCTGCTTGCCCGGATGGGCCTTCGCACAACCCGCCGCCCCGCTGCTGATCTCGCCCTGCACGCACGTATCGTCGCTGAACTGGGCCTCGCGCCAGTCCGTATCCGTGAGGTTCAACAGCGCGACCGAAGCCTCGACGTTGCGCCAGCGGTACGCGCCGAGTAGATCGACCAACGCGTACCCGCGCGCCGTGAGCGAGCGATCCTCGATCGCCGGCCGGTCGTCGAGGAAGCGCACGCGCAGTGCGGCGGAGAAGCCGTTGGCGAACTCGGCCGTGATCCCGCCATTCATCAAGAGCGTTGGCGCGAGGGGGATGGCGTCGCCGTTCTTGAAGCGCGGGTCCGCAAAGCTCAGATCGTAGTCCATGAAAAGCCAGTCGGTGAGCTGGCAGCGCGTCTCGAAATCGATGCCCCAGCGGCGGCTGGAACCGCTCGGGCTCGGGACGAAGTTGGCGCCAGTTTCCTGGTTGCCCGCATCCCCCGAGAACACGAGCTCGCTCTCGAGGTCGAGCAGCCAGAGCACCGCGGCGGCGTCGAGCCGGTCGAACTGGCGCGTGCGCGCGCCCAGCTCGTACCCGACGGACTGCGCCAGCGCCGCCGCCCCTTGGTGGCTGCCGCGGGTGAGCAGCGCGTTGCGCGCGTCGTTCGAGTGAAAACCATTGCCGAAGTTGAGGTACACGTCGGTGTCGGCGAGCGGCGTGATGATCAGGTTCGCTTTGGGGCTCACGATCGAGGCGCTGCGGTAGCCCGCGATGCGGACCGCGGTGAAGTTCGGATCACAACCGGGACCGAGGCTCGGCAGACATTGCG
>JBBITY010000380.1:340-3773 GCA_037440565.1 Desulfurellales bacterium | reverse complement strand
CCGACGACGCTTGAGGGCCTGCGCAATCGTGTGCGCTGCTTCCCGATACTGCTGGCGCCCGAATTGGGCGAGCGCCAGATTGAACAGCGGTGCAGCCCAGGCCGAAGCGTCGGCAGCCTGTCGGTAGAATTTTTCTTCACGAGCGGCGTCGCCGAGTTCTCCGCAGATGATCCCCATCCTCAGGAGAATGCCCGCGTCGGGCTGGCCCCTGAGCCGAAGGGCGCGACGCAAGTACTCCAGCGCCTTCTCCCGCTGTCGGAGTTCGCGATAGCCGTCGGCGAGTTCGACAAGGGTGTCAGGGATCAGGTCGCTCGGGACCTCGTGATTCCGCAGTGCTTCCTCACGCTCGTCGATCCTCAGGCGCTCGCGCAGGGGATTGCTGACGTGCGTCAACGGATTCTCGATCGTCAGCGTAAAGGGTTCGGCGCCTGCGTCTGCTGCCAGGCGCAATTCGAGCGACAGGACCTGGTTCTCGTCGAGCTCGCACTTCAAGGTGAGGGGGTCGCCCTTGCTAACGGGGCCGGGAATGTGCCAGATTCCTGAGAAGAGACAACGCTGCTTTTCGCCCTGGCCGCCAACGATCTCCACCCGCAATCGGCATGGCTCGAACAGGGTGGTTTCCGGGACGGCCAGCTCACAGCGCGCCACGCCGGCGCCCTCGCGGGCGGGAAGCGGCGTGCCCCGGGCAATTAGTGGAAGCAGACCGGAAGAGGTCTGAATGCTGATGGTATCGTGCGCTGCCGGCTGGAACAGCGCGCGCCCGAAGGCGCCCAGCGTCAGGGCGTGGTATGCCGCGCCTCTCGCGACGGCGGTCTGCACGTCGACGGGATCCTTGTATGTAAGGAGCTTCGCGCACGCAAAATGGCTTCGGAGGGCGGAGGCGACCTGCGGGATGAGACTGCTTCCGCCGACGAGCAGGCAGAAATCGACGTCGTGTGCCTTCAAGGCGGCGCGGTCGAGGGCGTCCGTAATCGGCGCAAAGATCGAGCACGAAACGCGGTATTCGCCCTCGACCGGATAGAGGAGATCTGGGTCTAGGAACGGACCGAGTATTCTCTCGAACTCTGCGGCGGTCAGGCGAGGAGATTGCAAGGTCAACTCGCGAGAACTGGTCCGAATCCGATGCAGGCCAGGCTGGACCTTGACGATTGACGCCTTGTCTGCCTGAGCATACCTGCCGAAGGACTCAAGTCGCCGGACCTCGCTGCAGAGGCCGACCTTGAGCGCTTCAGCCACACTGAGCAGTGCCGGTTCGATGAAATTCTTTTTGTCATCGAAGCTCAGGTCGAACTCGGTGATTCCGTTCTGCTCAATAACCTGGCGAACCAGCACGTCGTGCACGATGGCAGCATCAATGTCGCCGCCACCAAGACGATGATAGCGAGAAACGGCCAGGGGAGAAATGGTGGGCTGGCTGCGGGAATTGCTGAACTGCACCTCGAAGATGGCGACATCACACGTGCCCCCGCCGAAGTCGAAGACCAGCAACCGGCGCGAGCCAGAGAGCCCCTCAAACGCACTTGATTCTTGACTGACGATGAAGTCGATAAAGGCGGCGACAGGCTCGTCCAGCAGGTCGCCCGCATGTAGAGTCAGTCCGCCAAGGCCGGCGGCGTCAAGTGTCTCGCGACGCTGAGCCGCCTGAAAGGATGCGGGAACGGTAACCACGACGCGAGCTGGCGCCGTTGGATCGTCGAGCATGGCTGCATTCCAGAGAAATCGCAGCACGTGGCTCGCGATCTGCGTCGGAGAGCGAAATCCTTCTGGTGCAAGATGGTACGTCCGACGAAGGCCGATCTCGTTCTTGCAGTCAAAGAAGAGATTCTTGTTCTGACGTAGCCCGAGTTCGCCCGACCGACTCCGGAGGCGCTTTGCTCCTTCACCAACCACGACCTTTTCGCCATCGAGGGCGACGATTGACGGCACCAGTACATGCGTATACAACCCCTCGCTGGTCCGCTGATCGATCTCGAGACATCTTGCTCGCACTGGCCCTTGACTGGGCCGCCAGAAGACCTCCGCCACTGCGCAGTTGGTCGTGCCGAGATCGATGCCGAGGACCCGCATGGGGCCGGGCGGTACGACCGGCGACGCATTCTCAGGAGCGAATGGTGCGAGCGAGGAGTCGCGGGTCATGCAGTCGCCTCCAACCGAGTTACGTCGTTACCGGCGGACTGTCCTTCCACAGGTCTGACGAGAGATCTGCTTCCAATCGGAATAGGGTGACACGCGAGTCGTTATTGGCTGGCAGATTGCTCGTAAGTCTCTACCGCAGTCCTGACAGCCAAGGTCAGAGGGTGTCTCAAATCGGCAAGAGGAGCCACCGTGGCACACGCGAGATGCACGAAGCCGAGGAAGTCGGCGGCGTAGGACTCCCGGCCGACCGACAAGGGGCGCTGCCATTGCGACCAGGGAAAGGGCGGGTCCACGTTCCAGCGGGCGCAGGGCACCGCCAGAGCGGCACGCCATTGTGCGTATGTTACACCGACGGGTGGACCGGTGCGACGCGACGGGCTGCATCTCGTCGGCCTGCAGCGTCGACTGGCCCGCCGGGAGCCGGCACGGTCTGAGCGAACAGGCGCCCACGGTTGCGCACGCGCTCAGGCCCGGCCAATCAGTGCTCGGCGCCCGCGGCGCCAGGGCGCGGCGCGCCGACGGGCGCTACCCGGTCGGCCGCAACGGTTACCACTACTTTGTCAGATTCAGGGATTCGTACGCGGTGATCCAAAACTCCGTACTGTACTTTCCGGTTGAAATTCCTTACGCTGTCGCGCGCGGATGCGCGCGGCGCGGACGCGCTGTTCGATCGGCTGGGTCAGTTCCTGTTCGACGCGGATCGGCGGGCGGACGCGGGCATCTCGGCGCGGGTCCGGTCTCGGGAGAAATGGCGCATCTCGCTGGCACCGGTGCCCGCGGCGCGGACGTGCGGGCTGCACCTGACGGCCGTGGTCGCCGATGCCGATTACGCCTCGACTACCGCGTTTCGGACGGGCCTGGAGCGCCTCGGCCTGCGGTACGCGGTGGCGATTCGCTCCAATCTCACGGTGCAACGGGCGGGCGGACACCGGATGGACTCGGTCGCGGCCCTCGCCACGCAGATCCCCCGCCGTCAGTGGCGCCGCATCTGTTGGGGACAGGGCCCAAAGGCCCCTTGCAGGCACGCCTTGTGGCACTGCGCGTGCGGCCCCAGCGGAGTCGCGGCGAGCGCTGGCTGCTCTGCGAAGAGTCGTTGAACAGGCGCGAACGCAAGTACTACCTGCTCAACCTCGATCCCGTGGCCTCGCTGAAGGCACTGGTGACCTTGGCTCGGTGCCGGTGGCCCATCGAGCAGCAGTACCGCGAGCTGAAAGACGAACTCGGCTGGGATCATTTCGAAGGTCGCACGTATCGCGGGTGGAACCATCACACGGTCCTTACCGCGATGGCCTTTACC
>JBBITY010000380.1:0-312 GCA_037440565.1 Desulfurellales bacterium | reverse complement strand
CTTTTCCCAACTCGAACACCGTCGGGCACCAGACGAACCACGCCCCACGTTGCCGCAGGTGCGTCTGTGGCTGCGCGAAATTATGACGCTGCTCTACATCGCCAGCAGCCGCAAGTTATTGAATTTCCTTGCTCACTTCCAGCCGAATCCACCGCTGAGAAGGTGACAAAGTAGAAATAAGGCGACGAGGCCCGACGCTCACACCAGCGCGCTGCAGCCCCGCCACCTGGTGCTCCGCCCGCCGGCAGGACCCGCGCCGGCGCCCACCCAGCCGTGGCACCCGGTGGGCCACGCGCCGCCCGCCGTGCACCC
>JBBITY010000379.1:0-3775 GCA_037440565.1 Desulfurellales bacterium | reverse complement strand
TCGCGTAGCGCCCAGCCAAGAATACGAACCGCCAGTAGCCAAGAGAGCTGGAACTGAGCAGTAACGAATTGCGTTCGGGGCAGAAGGAGGAGTCCAGTGTCGAAGCATTTGGGTGGGCGATGGCGTGTCGCGGCAGCGGGCGGGGTTCTCATCTGTGCCGCCGCGCTGCACGGCGGGCGCGCGTTGGCACGGAGCGGTGGCATGGTCGGGTTTTCGAGCAAGGACGGGACGACCTGCAACGCGGCGTTCTGCCACAGCGGGGGTGTCGCGCCGATCGTGAACTTCATCGGGCCCGACGCGCTGGGCACCGGTGCGATGGCCACCTTCCGCTTCGTCGTTCAGTCGCAGGCGCCCGAACAGCTATCGGCGGGCTTCAACGTCGCGGCCAGCGATGGCCGGCTCGGCGCAATCGAGGGGCAGGGCAGCCGCCTTCAGAACGGGGAGATCACGCAGACAGCCCCCAAGGGCAACGACGCCAACGGCGAAGCGTCGTGGGAGTTCACCTGGACGGCTCCGGGCACTCCCGGCGAGTACATCCTGTTCGGCGCCGGCAACAGCGTTGACGGCTTCGCGGACCCCGCCGGCGATCTCGCCGCCACGACGACCCACGTGGTGAGGGTGCAGTGCACTGGCGACTGCAACGGCGACACTGCTGTCACCGTTGACGAATTGATCCTCGGCATCAACATCGCCCTCGACAAAGCAGCGGTGGCCGACTGCGATCTGTTCGACGGCGATGGCGACGGCGCTGTCACGGTGGGCGAGCTGATCGTCGGCGTCCGGAACGCGCTCACCCGCTGTGGGCCCGCCACTCCGTAGAGCTTCTCACATCTCCCCCCTCCGCATCTCCGGGCCTTTGCGAGTTTGCAGGCCGCCGGAACTCAAACGACGCGGCTGGGGTTCCAGGAAGCCGGGGGACCCTGGACGCATGCGAGAAAACAGGCCTCTCGACCGCGAACTGCCTTTATGCCGCAAACCCCATCTCTGGCTTGCGATTGTGGCGTCGGCGGCGCTTCCCGTGCGCGCCGGCGCCCTCCCGACCGGCATTACCGGTTTCTCTGGTAAGACAAACGGCAGGATCTGTAACCAGTGCCATCGCGATACGCGCGCCGTCACGCCCGTGGTGCGCTTCGAAGGTCCCACCGAACTCAGTCCCGGCGCGCAGGGCTCTTTTCGCTTTGTCGTCGAATCGCAGTCCGCTCAGCAAATCGCGGCGGGCTTCAACGTCGCCGCCAGTGGGGGGCAACTTGGGGTGATCGTTGGCCAAGGAGAACAAATCATCGGCAGCGAGCTCACGCATACGCAGCCCAAGTCCAACGTCGAGGGGGTCGCCTCCTGGGACTTCTCCTGGACGGCACCGGCCGGACCCGGCGACTACACACTCTTCGGGGCTGGCAACAGTGTGAACCTCGATTGGGCGTCGGTCACCGGCGATCGCGCTGCCGCCACGACCTTGGTCGTCGTCGTCGGAGAAACCGCAACGGTCACGCCCAGCTTCACCCCCACCGCCACGCACACGATCTCCAACACAGCGACAAGAACTGCAAGCGCAACCCAACCGCCGACGCCAACACGCACCCCCACCCCCCCGTCGACGCGCACGCCGACGCCGACGGGCTCCCACGGGCCGCCGCCACCATGCGTCGGCGACTGCGACACCAGCAAGGTCGTGACCGTCGACGAGTTGATCACGGCCGTCGACATCGCCCTGGGCAGGACGAGCCCGGAAGCGTGCCCTGCGTTCAACGGCGCCCGTGCCGTGTCGATCGCCGACCTGGTCACGGCCGTGGCCAACGCGTTACACGGCTGCCCGTGAGGTGATTGCCGTGTGATCCGTTAAATCCGTTGTAACCCACCTCCTGGGTCGAGAAGGCAACCGTTCTGAAAGGCTGTGGGGCGCCGATTATCTTCGGCGGCTCTGATTCTGTATCCCTCGGCTTCGCTCGGTGACAGACGGAGCACCTTCTGCTTGAGAACTTGGCGCACGACTTCGATCCCCATCGGGATTGCGACGCCGGGCCTGAGGAAGGTCGTCTTCGGTTTCACGCCGGTCATCGCGGCGCCGAACGCTGACATGAACGCGTCGCCCTTGCGTTGGGCGACGACGTTGGCGGCGTCCAACAACAGCGGGAAGCGATAGATCATCCGCGCGCCGGCCGCCGACGCGGCGAAGTCGCGCCCGAACGCCGCCATCCAGCGATGGTGATACGCCTGGCAGGCCCGCTCGGAAAAATCGCCGGCCGCGAATAGCTCGTGAATGGTTTGGGCGGCCAGCTTGCCGCCGATCATCCCGGTGTGAATGCCCTCGCCGGTGAGCGGATCGGTTTGACCCGCCGCATCGCCAACGGCCATGAACTGCCGCGCCGTGCTGCGCGGCTCGCCGCCCAACCGCAGCGGGGCGATGCGCACCCGCTCCTTGAACTCCGCGCGCGGGCCGAGCGCGCGCTGGACGAAGGGATCTTGCTTGATATCGCTCTCGTAGAGATTGGCCAGGCGATCGGCCGTCGCGGCGCCGCCGGGGATGACGTAACAGCCGAGGTCGATGTCGTCGTCGTAATGGCGAAACATCGCGACGTACCCGGGCAAGACGTAATTCGGGTAGAAGAGCACGCCGCCGGACTTGAAGTTGTGCGTCCCGCCGCGGACGTACTGGCGGCTCGCCACGCCCTGGGGCGCCGTGCTGACTACGCCAAGCGACCGCGCGAGCCGGCTGTTTGCTCCGTCGGCCGCCACCAGCATCTTCCCGCGAAACTGCCGGCCATCCTGGCAGCGGACGGTCCACAAGCCGTCCGCGTCGAGCTGCGCCTTCGAGACCGCCGCGCCCTCGAACAGCTCCGCTCCCACCTCCGCCGCCCTTCGGGCGATGCGCTCGTCGCAGATGATGCGCTTGATCGCGTAGCAGCGCGTGCCGGGTGCGCGGCCGTCGGCCCCGGCGCTCACGTAGCTCTCACCCGACGGCGAGATAAAGCCGCCCGACGTGGTGTCGCGCACGAGGCCTTCGGCTTCGAGCCGCTGCAGGACGCCCATGTTTTCGAGGAGATCGAGCGCCGGCGCGCACCAGGCATCGCCGCAGTACTTGTCGCGCGGAAAAGTCGCCTTTTCGAGCAGCGCTACCCGCTTCCCTCCCGTCGCGAGATAATACGCCGCCGTGGCCCCGGCTGGCCCCGCGCCAACGATGATCGTGTCGTAAGACTCTGTTCGCATGATCCGAACCCTCCGGGTCGCTGCAGTTTCTCGGGATTGGGTCAGGCGTTGCCCCGGCCTTGGCCCGGACTCATCCCGCCCCGAGCAGCACGTCGTTGGCGTGCATCGTGTCCATGTACTCCTTGAGCTGTACGATCTTCCCGTCGCGGATGATCAGCAGGAAGTGATACTGGTTGTGGTAGGTCTTCCCGCTCACATGCCGCCCGTCCGACTCCGCCTCGACGGCGACGCGCTCGCCCTCGGCCGTGATCCCCTTGATGGTGAAGGCAAGACCATCGGGAAAGAGCCCCAGAATCTGATCCATGGCCCGCAGGGCTTGCGCGCGTGTGAAGGTGCCGGAGAAGGGCAGCGTGCCCGCGGTCCAGAGGGTGAAGTCATCCGCATACATCGCCGCGATCGCCGCCGTGTCGGTCCGGCTCAACGCTGCGAAGAACTCGCGCGCGATGTGTTTGTTGGTTTCCTCAACGCTGCCCATATCGCCTCCCCTGCAGCGGGATGCTCACCACGGAGACACGGAGAATGCAATGGGACCCGAACCTGAACCGGAGTTCCCACAACGGATTCAACGGAT
>JBBITY010000378.1:0-3781 GCA_037440565.1 Desulfurellales bacterium | reverse complement strand
ACGGCAACGACTCGTGGGCTCAGGATGCGCTGGGCCCCCTGACGGTGCTCGGCATCATCAAACGGTCGTTCGAGACCTGGAACTCGGGATGGTTCTGGTTCAAGTACCCGCCCGGATATCCCTTACTGCTGGCGGCCATTTTCGCTCCATACCTGGCGTTCTTGCATCTCACCGGCGGTTGGGTACAGCCGGCCGTAACGTACCCGTACGGATTCGCCGATCCGGAACGTGCGCTGTTCATCATGGCGCTGCTCAGCCGCAGCCTGAACGTCTTGTTTGCACTCGGGACGGTCGCCCTCGCGTATGCCATCGGCCGGACGCTGTTTGGTCGCAGTGCCGGGCGAGTAAGCGCCATCTTGGTCGCCACGGCGCATCCCATCGTCTACTACGCGCACACGACGAACCTCGACAGTAGCTACACCTTCTGGCTCGTGTTGGCGTTGTACTCTGCACTGGTGGCCAGCGAGAGCGACCGGCTGCTGCCGTGGGTGGGGATGGGCGCCGCGGCGGCGATGGCCGTGTCGACAAAGGAGCAGGGGTTCGCCTTCCTCCTGCCACTGCCGTTTCTGGCGCTCGCGGCGCGCATCCGCGCGCACCGGACGTTTCGCGCGTGCTCGGCGCCGTGTGTGTGGGCGATGGTTGCAGCCGCGGTTGGGACGGCGGTGGTGGCGAATAACGTGCTGTTCAACCCGCTCGGGTTCGTCGGCCGCGTGGCGTTTCTGCTCGGCCGTCCGTTGCAGCCGACGGCGGCGCGGCTGGCGCCGGTTGAGTTCGCCGTATGGAAGGGCGCCAAGGAGTGGACATACGTCACGCAGCTCTGGGACGCACTGGACAGCAGTCTCGGGACGCCGCTGGCGTGCCTGGCGGCTGTCGGCGCCATCGGCGTGTGGCGCTGGCCGCGGGCGGCCTGTTGGCTCGTCCTGCCGGTGCTCTCGCACTATTACCTGTCGCTGCGCGGGCTGGATCTCATCACCCTGCGCTATGTGTTGCCGATTACGGTGGTCGCGGCCGTGGTGGCGGCTGGCGTGCTCACTCAGCTCCGCGTTGCGGCGCGGAGTGCCTCGGCGCGGCGTACGATCGGGGCGGCCTGTGGGACGCTGATCGCCCTGGGACTGGCGCGCAGCATCGAGCTCGACTGGCTGCTGCGGACGGATTCACGCTATCAAGCCGAGGCTTGGATGGCGGCCCATGTACCGGCCGGAAGCCGCGGCGAAGTGTACCAGAAGCCCGCCTACGTGCCGCGGTTCGACCGCCGCTGGAGCGTGGAGCGCGTTCCCATTCGCGAGCGTTCGATTGACGGGCTCGACAAACGGCGACCTGATTTCGTCGTGCTCAGTTCGGCGTCCCGTCAGAGCATCACGCACGTGTGGAACCCGGACTGGCGGACGACGCGGCAGTTGCTGGCGCCCGTTCACGCGGCGCAGCAATTCCTCGACGCGTTGGAAAGTGGGCAGCTCGGTTACACGGTGGCGGCACGCACCCGCCAATCGCCGCGCCTTTTACGCCTGCGCATTGCCAGCCTGGCGCCCGAGATCACGATTTATGTCCGCAACCAGCACTGAAGCACGAGCCCAGAGTCCGCAGTCCGGCGAGCAAGACACTTGTGCCGTGTGCGGGAGCGCGCGGTTCGTCCCGCACTTCAGGCGATCGGCGGCGCCCGTCGAGGTGGGGCTGGAGCGCAAAGTGTACCGGATCACACACAGTCACCGGCGTCTGGTGCACGCGATCGTCCGTTGCACCGACTGCGGCCTAGTGACCTTGCCCCCCGCGCTGCGCAGCACGGCGCATTACGGCGATGCCGAAGATCCGTACTACCTGGAACAGGCGGATCAGCGGGTCGCTAATGCCCGTCGCCTGTTGGCCCTGGTGCCAGCCGGCGGGCGCCTGCTCGATATCGGTTGTGCGTGCGGATTCCTGCTGCTGGCGGCACGGGAACTGGGCTTCAGCGCCGAGGGCGTTGAGATGTCGGCGTGGGCGTCCGAGTACGCGCGCCGTCAGTTTGGCCTCCCGGTTCGGACCGGCTGTCTGGAGACACTCGATCTGCCGCCTGCCAGCTACGACGTGGTGGTGATGGCGGACACGATCGAGCACCTGACCGATCCGCGCACGACCATCCGCCACATCCATCGGGTGTTACGCCCGGAGGGACGCTTGCTGCTCCTCACGCCGGACATCGGCAGTGTCGTCGCCCGGCTCGCTGGAGCTCGCTGGTGGGGCCTGCTCGACGATCATTATTACTATTTCTCTCGGCTCACCCTGCGGCGCCTGTTAGAGGACGAGGGGTTTGCGATCGACGCGATCCGGGCGCTCGGCCGTCAGTTTCCGCTCGCGCACTGGATCTTCAAGCTCTCGCAGTACAGCGCGGGTCTACATCGCGTCGCGGCACGACTGACCCGCGCGCTGGGCATCGATCGCTGGCAGATTTCAATCAACGTGGGAGACCAAATGGCATGCGTAGCTCGGAGGAGATAGGTACCGTCGCCGCAGCGCCAAGTTCCGCTGCGGAAAAACCCAAGGTGGTCGTCGTCATGCCGGCGTACAACGCCGCCCGCACCTTGCGAATGACGTACATGGAGTTGCCGCACGACCGCGTAGATATGGTCATTCTCGTTGACGACGGCAGCACCGACGACACGGTAGCGGTCGCCCGCGAGCTGAATCTCAAGCTCTTCCTCCATGATCGCAACTACGGATACGGCGCGAATCAAAAAACCTGCTACCGGGAGGCGCTGCGCGCCGGGGCGGATATCGTCGTCATGGTGCATCCGGACTACCAGTACGATCCCCGCCTGCTACCCGAGATCGTCCATCCAATCCAGCAGGGACAGGCCGACGTCGTGCTGGGCTCTCGCCTCAAAAGCGGCTCGGCGCTCAGCGGCGGCATGCCGTGGTGGAAGTACGTCTCCAACCGCTTCCTGACTGCGGTCGAGAACATGGTCTTCGGCCTCGACCTCTCCGAGTATCACACCGGCTATCGTGCCTACCGACGCGAGGTACTGGAGACGGTGAACTTCGGCCTGAACGCGGATAGGTTCATCTTCGATCAGGAAATCATGGCGCAGATCGTTGCGGCGGGATTTCGCATCGCAGAAGTTCCGGTGCCGACGCGCTACTTCGCGGAGGCGTCATCGGCCGGGTTCTTGCCCAGTGTCCGATATGGCCTCGGCATCCTCTGGTTGGCGGCGCGCTACCTCGCCCACCGGCACGGGATCTGGCGCCAGCGGCAATTCGAGAGCCTGAAGAACCGCTACCGCGAATTGCTGTGAACGCACACGTACCCACTAGCGACCCGGGCGCAGCGCGGAGCCCGACTTGGGTGGTGGTTGGCGCCGCTGTGGTGCTGGAGGCGGTGGTTGTCGGCCTGTGGTCCGCGCATCGTGGCATCAATGCAGATGAGGGTTTCTATTTGGCGGCGGCCCGCGCCGTCACCTCCGGGCAGCGCATTTACGCCGACTTCTTTTTTCCCCAGATGCCGTATCTGCCGTGGCTGGATGCGATTCTCTTCCGGCTGGTGGATCCGTCGCTGGGCGTGGCGCGCTGTGTGAATGTGGCCGGCGCGGCGCTCTCCGCTGGTGTGCTCGTGGCCTCGGCGGCACGGCTCGGGGCGCCTTCCAGCGTGGCGGGGTTGGTCGGCCTCCTTTACGCCGCCAGCGCAGTGCCGCTCAATAGCTACGCGGTCGTGAAGACCGCCGCCCTGACGAACCTCTTCCTCCTGACCGCATTCGGCCTGGTCGTCCCCGCCCGGGTACCGCACTGGACCCGGACGCTGCTGGCAGGAATG
>JBBITY010000377.1:0-3787 GCA_037440565.1 Desulfurellales bacterium | reverse complement strand
CGGCACCGCAGGCCTCGTCCGGGTTCATTCCGGCGAACACCGTCGCTGGCGGCTCCGTCACGCCGCGGGCGCCGGCCTTCGAAAGGTTGCGGCCCTTTGTTCGAATGAGAACCGGTCTGCATGGCGGACGCTACCACTGAGGTCCTCGATCGAGCCACCGTGTCTCTGCGTCTCAGCGTCTGCTCCATTGCCTCCGTGGTGAGCAATCCCGACCCGACGGGCGTTGAAACGCCTCGGCGAATCCCGTTTGCGCATTGCCCTGCACTCTGGCGAGATACGGACGAGGAGAGACGACGCGCGCGCCAATGGATCGCTCTGGGGAAATCGCGGCCATCGAGCCGCCCCTCGATCGCCATGCGGTGTTGCTCCGCGGCATCGGGGTCATTCTCGTCAGCTCGGTGATGTTCGGCGCGATGGCCGTCTGCGTGCGCCTGGCCGCGCAACACATGCCCTCCTCCCAAATCGCCTGGGTGCGCTTCACCGGGTCCCTGCTGATTCTGCTGGCGTTGCGGCGGGGCCGCGATCTGCGCCCGCTGCCCGGCAACGCGCGGCGCGTCGTGTTTCGCGGGCTGCTCGGCGCATCGGCGATCTTTCTCTACTATCGCGCCATCGCGTGGGCGGGGGCTGCCTTCGCGACGCTCTTGCACTGCACCTACCCCGTTTTCACCGCCCTGTTCGCGACCGCGCTGATGGAAGAACCGTTCGATCGACGCCTTGGCGCGGCGCTGGCGCTCAGCCTCCTCGGGGTCAGCATCGTGGTGGGTCCTGGTAGCGGCATCGCCCCGCACATGCTCCTCGGTGGATTGAGCGCGCTCGCGGCCGCGGTGCTCGCCGGAGCTGCGGTCGCCACGGCACGGCAACTGCGATTGACGGAGAGCACCTTTCTGGTCACCACCTACTTCATGGCCGTGGGCGCCGCGAGCACCGCCCCTGCGCTGTTCCTCGGCCTGCCCGCCCTGTCAGCGCACCTGCTCCTCGCTCTGGCCGGCGTGGTGCTCACCTCGGTCGCCGGGCAACTGCTGTTGCATCAAGGTCTTGGCTACGCCGCCGCTACACAGGCCAGTCTGGCCGCAGCGACCAGCGTCGTCACGGCCACGGTTCTGGAAGCAACCTTTCTCGGCACGCGGATGAGCGCGCAAACGCTTTTCGGCGCGTGTTTCCTGATCGGCGCCGTCGCTTTGTCAGTGAGCCGGCGGAGATAGCGACCCGTTCGGTCCGCTCGGGCCGCAGTCAACCTCCAACCCGAGAAAATACTCGGAAGCGAAGACCCTATTTGCTCTGCGTCTTCGCGTCTCGGCAGTGAAAATTCTTTCGGCTCGGAGCTTGTGAAAACACCCCTCGGGGTGGAGCGATGCTCCACCCCTCAAGAATGGTGCCGGCCCGACGCCGCTCCGCTCTCGGGGGAGCACTGCTCCCGCCCTTTTGTCGGTGTTACGACCGCTCCGCGCCGGGATTTCTTCGCGAGCTCTCACGGCAAAATTGACCGTCAGTCCTCGTTGGGCAACTCCACATCGCCGTCGGAGTCGAGGGGCCATAACGGGCGCAGCGCGCGCAGGCGCGCGGCCATGGCCGCGATCCGAGCGGCGTTGGCGGGGTCGCCGGCGACGTTGGTGAGCTCGTACGGATCGCTGACGAGGTCGTACAGCTCGTACTCGAAGGCGGTGTTCGGATCGCCCGGCGTGATCGGCAGCTCGGTGTACTTCCACTCGCGCCACTGCGATCCGTCCCACATCCTCGCCTCGCGCACGGTGGCCCACTCGCGCCCGTCCGGCCACCCTTCGGTCAGGAAGTCCGTGCGCCAGCCCACCGCCGTCCCGTCGATCAAGCGCACCAGGCTCGCGCCGTCGAACGCCACCGGAACCGGCGGGTCCGTCGGACGCAAGGCCAGCTCCGCCAGAGTCGGACAGAGATCGATGTTGAGGGCGAATCGGCTTTCAGTGCGCGGCAGCGGGGCCAGCTTCGGGTAGCGGACGAACATCGGCGAGCGGATGGCCTCTTCGTAGGGCTTGTTCTTCGCCCGGAAGCGGTGCTCGCCCCAGTACCAGCCGTTATCGGAAAAGTAGATGACGACGGTGTCGTCGGCGACACCGAGGTTGCGCAGGGTTTCCATGATGCCGGTGATGCCGTACGTCGTGCTGCCACCGATCGCCTCGTCGACGGCCTGCAGCATTTCGAGCTGGCTGATGCGGATCTGGTCGATATCGGCCTGCTCTTGCGCGTCGAGCGGCGGCGTGTTCTGCACCCAGGTCGGTTTGTCCGACACGTCGGGCTCGTTGTAACTCGGCGGCCGCCACGGCGTCGCGCCGGCAAACATCCCGATGTGGCGCGGCGCCGGCTGCTGCGGCAGATGCGGCGCCTTGAAGGCGAGGTAGAGAAAGAACGGCTCACCCAAGGCGACGGAGTCGGTGATGAACTGCTTGGCCTTCTCGCGTAACACATCGGTGGAGTAGTCGGTTTCCGCCGAACCGTAGGACACCTCGACGCCGTTCTCGATCAGCTCGTAGTTGTAAAACTTGGCGCTCTTGAACGCGTGCCACTCGTCCCAACCGGGCGGGACGTACGGCGGGTCGGGCGCGGTCCAGAGCGCACTGTAACCGTTGAGGTACTTCCCGTAGAACCCGGTCCGATACCCGGCGCTCTGCATCAGCGTCCCCATGTTGAAGCGGTCGTCGAAGTCGTCGGCGCCGCCGTTCACCCCGCTATTCAAGTACACACCGGTATGGTGGGCGTACTGGCCGCTGAGAATACTCGCTCGGCTTGGACAGCAGAGCGGCGTGGTCATGAAAGCGTTGGTGAACTCCACCCCCGAGCCGCCCAGCTCAGCGCGCGTGCGCGGCATGACGTCCGTGCCGAACGGCGAGTGCGTCGCATCGGTGGTGTCCCAGCGCTGGTCGTCGGTGAGGATGAACACGATGTTCGGCCGCAGCGGCTGCGGGTCCGGCCCGTAGCGTTCGACCCACACGCCGAGCAGGGTGCGCAGGCAGTCGCGCAGTTGAGTGGCATTGACGGTATTCCCTGGCCCCCCGACCGCGGCTGCGCACTGCGGGCCGACGGCTGGGAGCACCACACCGCTGGCATCTTGGGCGACCGTCACGGCGCAGTGCTCGGGAATCTTGTCGAGTTGCCGCAGGGCCTTCGCCTCGGCGTCCGCCGGGCTCCAGCCCCGGGTGCGATAGCGGAGTCTCGTGCCGGTGTAGTGCGACAGCGCGCGGCCAATACGCTTCTGGCATTTCAACTGATCGCGGAGGTCGCGGCGGTCGACACTCGAGGCCGGGAGGTTGTTCGGGCCGTAGCCCAGGGCGACGGCGTCCGTCGCCAGCGTGCCGGCGCAGGCGGGCGGCGGTGTCTGCGTGCAGGTCGCATCGGTACCGGAGCGCAGGATCCTGTCGTTGCAGCGCGCGGCGTGGCGGATGCTCTTCTTCAGCGCGCCCGCCTCACTCGGCTCCGTGCATCCGGCGTGCGCCGGTCGCGCTTCGACGAGCGCCAGGAACAGGACCGGTACTGTGCTGAGCGCGATCCCCCGCGCGAGATGATGTTCCATGGGACCCCTTTTTCGAGACCCAGGTTGTGCTTCTCGCCTACCCCATCGCGGGTGAAAAGACAACGGAAACGACGAAACGACATGCAACGACATCGATCCCTTATCACATGCGGGGCTGCGCCCCTGCGCCCCGCCGAGGGGAAAACCATCCGGCCTGGTTTTCCCCTCGGCCTCCTCTTTCCAGGGCCGGCCTCGGCCGGGATCGGTCGCGGCGGCACAGCCCGGCCACAACGCGCGGCTGTTGGT
>JBBITY010000376.1:260-3796 GCA_037440565.1 Desulfurellales bacterium | reverse complement strand
ATGACGGTGAGCGCTATCGGCTGCTGGAATGGTGCGTGATGCCGAATCACGTGCATATTCTCATCGAGACGATGGAGGGTTACGCACTCGGCGACATCGTTCGTTCGTGGAAGACCTTTACGGCAAGAGAAGCGAATCGCCTGCTCGGCCGTGAGGGCACGTTCTGGATGCCGGACTATTTCGACCGCTTCATTCGCGATGAAAATCACCTGCAAGCGGTGCGCGAGTACATCCGAATGAATCCGCTGAAGGCCGGATTGTGTGCATCTGCTGGGCAGTGGCGGTGGGGAAGCGCGTGGGAGGGGTGGGAAGAGAAGGGGCGGGCGGATGGGCGGGCCGGAGGCCCGCGCACCCAGGAAGATGACGACGTGCCCCTGCGCGACGGCGGCACCGGCGCGACGGCGTATGCGGAGGCGGTGGGGGTATACCTCGCGTTTGCACAGAGCAAGGCTTGCAATCGGAATACGAACCTCTGCATCTGGGAGCAACGCATGGATCGGATAGTTGCCACATTCGGTCGCCAAGCACTGCCGATGGTCTGGGATTATGCGGAGACGAATCCGCTAGCTGGCGCCGGTGGTGACATTTTCGGAACGGTTGTATCGGTCGTTGAGGTTCTTGATAAGCAGTTCAACCACGTTGGAAGCGGAGCTGCAGTGCAGCTCGATGCTATCAACCAGACCCTCGGCGCTTCGAAGGTGGCTTCTACCCACCCACCCTACTACGACAACATCGGCTACGCGGACCTGTCGGACTTCTTCTACGTCTGGCTGCGCCGCTCGCTGCGCACCGTTTTCCCCGACCTCTTCGCCACGCTCGCGGTGCCGAAGGCCGAGGAACTCGTCGCCACGCCGTACCGTCACGGCAGCAAGGAGAAAGCCGAAGCGTTCTTCCTCGACGGCATGACGAAGGCGATGCGCCGCTTGGCCGAGCAGGCGCACCCGGCGTTTCCCGTCACCATCTACTATGCGTTCAAACAAGCGGAAACCCCAACCCTGGGTACGCGGGCCTCCGGCCCGCAGTGGGCGGACGGGACGTCCGCGCACCCAGGCCAGGCGGACGGGACGTCCGCGCACCCGTCCGCGCACCCAGGCACCGCGAGCACCGGCTGGGAGACCTTCCTCGACGCCGTGATCCGCGCGGGCTTCGGCATCAGCGGCACCTGGCCAATGCGCACCGAGCTTGGCAATCGCATGATCGGCTCGGGCACCAACGCCCTGGCCTCCAGCATCGTCCTCGTCTGCCGCAGGCGGCCGGCGGACGCCCCCGTCGCCACGCGTCGAGAGTTTCTCGCCGCGCTGAAGACCGAGCTGCCGGGGGCGCTCGCCCACCTGCAGCGAAGCAACATCGCGCCCGTCGATCTCGCGCAAGCGGCGATCGGGCCCGGAATGGCGGTCTACACGCGCTACGCGCAGGTGCTCGACGCGGAAGGGCGGCCGCTCACTGTCCGCGAGGCGCTCGCGCTCATCAACCAGATCCTCGACGAGGTCCTCGCCGAGCAGGAAGGCGACTTCGACGCCGACACGCGCTGGGCGCTGGCCTGGTTCGAGCAGCACGGCTTCGAGCCGGGCGAGTACGGCGTGGCCGAGACGCTCTCGAAGGCCAAGAACACGAGCGTGGCCGGCATGGTCGAGGCCAGCATCGTCGAATCGAAGCGCGGCAAGGTGCGGCTGCTCAAGCCCGATGAACTGCCCGCCGACTGGGACCCGGCGGCAGATGCCCGCTTCACGCACTGGGAGGCCGTGCACCAGTTGATCCGCGCGCTCGAAGGCGGCGGCGAGAGCGCCGCCGCGGCGCTGGCGGCGAAGCTCGGCAGCCGGGCGGATGCCGCGCGCGAGCTGGCGTATCGCCTGTACACCGTCTGCGAGCGCAAGAAGCGCGCGGCCGAGGCGCTTGCCTACAACGCGCTCGTGCAGAGCTGGCCCGAGATCTCCCGCCTCGCGAGGGAGAGCGGCACGCGTCGGTCCGAACAGGCGACGCTCTTCGAAGGAGACCGGTGATGAAGCGGCTACCGATCTCGGACGACGATCTTCGCGCGTTTTGCGAACGACACGGAATCCGGCGGCTCTCGCTCTTCGGATCGACGCTCGAGGGAACGGCGGGACCCGACAGCGACGTCGACCTGCTGGTGGAGTTCTTGCCCGACGCCGTCCCCGACCTCCTCCAGCTCGTCGAGATGGAAGAGGAGCTGGGGGCGCGTCTCGGTCGTCGCGCCGATCTGCGAACGCCGCGTGACCTCTCCCGTTACTTTCGTGACCGGGTCTTGCGCGAGGCCGAGGTTCAATATGAACGAGGCTGACCGGACCCGCCTCCGACACATGATCGAAGCGGCCGAGCAGGCCAGCCGCTTCGTCGCCGGGCGCACGCGCGACGATCTCGACACCGATCCCATGCTGCTCTTCGCACTCGTGCGCGCGATCGAGATCGTGGGCGAGGCCGCATCCCAGATCTCGCCATCGACGCAACAGGAAAGCCCTGCTGTTCCCTGGCGGGCGATCGTCGGCATGCGGAACCGCATCGTGCACGCGTACTGGGACGTCGACCCGGACATCCTGTGGAAAACCGTGACGGAAAGGTTGCCGGCGCTGCTGCGGCAGCTGCGTGAGATTCTGGCACGCGAAGAGGATCAGGGAAGTGATGACTGAGGCCACGATGAGGACGCCACTTGCCTCGAGCGCGATGGCCTGCGCGTTCCCGTGTGGGCTGTGCGCCGTTGCCGCGCTCGAGAAGCGCGCGCAGGAAGCGCTCCGGTACAATGCCCTCGTCCAGAGCTGGCACGAGGTCTCCCGCCTCGCGAGGGAGAGTGGCACGCCCAAGGCCGAGCAAACGACGCTGTTCGGGGGAGACGAAGCATGAGCGAGCAGCGAACCAGTCCGACTCTGGTTCTCCTTGTGGGCTCGAACCCGCTTCCGAACTATCTCGCAGCTTGTGCGCTGGCTTGGGCAGCGCGGTCGGAGCGACCCGCAACAGGAAGCGGCGCAAGGTGGTGGGATTCGGATACCCACGCAGGCCGGTGAGATACTGGAACACGCCATTCTGTTGCAGCAGCCGCCGGGTAGTCTCGATCCGTTCGAGCCCGAGGATCATCGGATACAACACCGCCAGCACCATCTCGCCGACGCTGTACCGATTGTTGCGCTGCACAACCTCGATCTTCCGGGCGCTGGCGTGTTTGAGACCGATCCGGGTGAGGAAACGATGCAGGAGGTACACACCTGCGTAGTGGGTAAGCGTCTCGGATCCGAGCGTAACGTGCAATTTTCGGGGGCCTTTCGCCATCGGGCGGAACCCTACCTATTAGGGAGCATTCCGCCCGCCGGCGCAACCTTGCTCTCGCCTCGGTCTGATGCGAGCTGCGCTGTTTATCCATGAGTGCTTCACGCAGGATTCAGTTTTACCCACCAACCTGAATGCGTACGTGCAGGAGGTGCCGGCGGGCCCGGAGTACCTGCTGGGTGGCATTTTGACGCTGGCGGGAATTCTCGTCGGTGGTGCGTTGGCGTGGCGGGCGCGGCAGGGTTGGGGCTTTTATGCAG
>JBBITY010000376.1:0-250 GCA_037440565.1 Desulfurellales bacterium | reverse complement strand
CGCGCTGTGCTGGTTCGTACTGACGCTCGCACCGTCGCTGACGGTGATCTTGCGTCGCAGCGCCTCCGCGCTCGTGGCCGATCGGTACCTGTATCTGCCCTCCGTGGGCGCGGTCTTGGTGGTCGGCTGGGGGCTCGCGCGTCTGCGCCCGTTGGGATCGACACGCTGGCGCGCGGCGGCTGCGGCGGCGAGTGTACTCGTGCTCGGCGGTTTCGCTGCCTCGGTAACGAGGATGCGCGTCTGGGCCGAC
>JBBITY010000375.1:0-3803 GCA_037440565.1 Desulfurellales bacterium | reverse complement strand
CAGGCACATGTCGGTCACCACCGAGAGGCCCAGCACCCGCATTCCGCCGTGTACCGCCACGATCACCTCCGGCACGGTCGACATGCCGACCACGTCGGCCCCGATCGCCCGCAGGAAACGGTACTCCGCGCGCGTCTCCAAGTTCGGGCCCGTCACCGCGACGTAGACGCCCTTGTGGGCGGGGAAGTTCTCGCGGCGGGCGATTTCCAGCGCGCGGTCGACCAGGGCGCGGTCGTAGGGGGCCGACATATCGGGGAAGCGAGGGCCCAGCGCGTCGTCGTTCACGCCGATCAGCGGATTGCCGCCCAGCAGATTGATGTGGTCCTCGATCACCACGATATCGCCCAGCGCGTAGTGCGGGTTCATGCCGCCGCAGGCGTTGGAGACGATCAACAGCTCGGCGCCCAGCGCCTTCATCACGCGGACCGGAAACGTGATCTGCCGATGAGTATATCCTTCGTAGGCGTGGAAGCGGCCTTCCATGGCGGCGATGGGCACGCCCGCCAACGTGCCGCACACGAGTTGGCCCGTGTGGCCGACGGTCGTGGACCGCGGGAAGTGCGGGATGGCCTCGTAGAGGAAGGCCGCTTCGGTTTGGATCAACTCGGCGACACTGCCCAGACCCGTGCCCAAGATGACGCCCGCCCGCGGACGGCCCGACCAGCCGGCGCGAATCGACTCGACCGCCTCGGCGACCTGTTGCGAGAGTTCCTTCATGCGAGCAATCCCAAGCGGTCGGTCAGAAATCCCCGTCGTCGAAATCGTCCGGTAGTTCGTCGTCGGCCGGCGGCGTTTTGGGCGCGGTCTCGCCGTCGGCATCCAGTTCGTCGTCCTCGTCGTCCTCGTCCTCGTCGTCGAGGATGTCGCCGCCGAGTTGCTTACCGTCGAACTCGTTCTCCTCGATGTCGTCGAGCAGCGCAGCGTCGGAGAATTCCACGGCGACAGCGGCCTCACGGTTGGCCTCGATCACGGCGCGCCCGCCGACGTCCCCGGACAATTGCCGCAGGTCCGCAAGGAATTCCGCTCCGAAGATGACGGGATTGCATCGCCGGCCGTTGCGGACCGGGTAACAGATTCCGCCGCCGGCCGCTTCGAAAGCGGCAACCAGGCGATCGATGGTGCTGCAATCGATGAAGGGCTGATCGCCGACCAGGAACATCGCTCCGGCGCTGCCTGCCGGGACGGTCGCGAGGCCCGCCGCGACGGACGTGCTCTGGCCCTTGCGGTACGACGGATTGATCGCGAATTTCAGCCGCGTGGCATCGCTGAGCCCGGCAAGGGTTGCGCGGACGGTATCGCCGTCGTGGCCGAGCACCACCGTCACCGACGACAGGGATGACCGGAGCGCCGCCTCGACCACCCGGCGAACCAGCGGCATGCCCAGCAGCGGCTCGATCAGCTTGTTGCGTCCGAAGCGTGTCGATTGTCCCGCCGCCAGCACGATACCGGCAACGTTCGAGCGCCGCGCCGGAACCGTCATGGCCGTCGCTTCAGTCTCTCGCGCTCCTGGAAACGCTTCAGCCTGCAAGCCCGGTCCCTGCGTTGGCAAAATCGGGGTTCAGTGCGTCATTTTCTCCTCGCGGGCCCGCTTGCGCAGGCCCTTGAGTATCTTTTCCGGCGTGAATGGCGTCGATGCGATTCGCACGCCCGTGGCGTCGTAGATCGCATTGGCGATCGCGGCGAGAATCCCCGACACCAGGCCCTCGCCCACTTCCTTCGTCCGGTACGGTTTGCCGACATTGTATTGCTCGGTGATCACGTCGGCGTCCTCGGACTCCGCCATTTCATGGATGGTCGGCATGCGGTAGTCGAGCCAGGTCGGGTTCAGCGTGTAGCCGTCCTTGGTCATCACCTCTTCGAGAAAGGCGTGGCCGAGCGCCATGGAAACCTGGCCGTCGACCTGGCCCTTCACCAACGCCGGGTTGATCGGAAATCCGCAATCGTGCACGGTGAGCGCCTTCACGAGACGCGCCTCGCCGGTTTCGATGTCGACTTCGACTTCGGCCACTTGGCAGCTGAAGGCGTAATTCTCGCTCCAGCGCCCTTTGGTGGTGGCGAGACTGGGATGCGCGGGCTCGTCGCGCATCGTGCGCCAGAAACCCTCGCCGATGATCGTGTCGCCGCGACGCGTCGCGACACTATGAGCGATGATGTCGCGATAGCTCATCCGCTGACTTGGATCGTGCCGGTTGAAGACCGTCTTGTCCCTGACGACCAGATCGCCCGCATCGACATTGAAACGCAGGGCCGCGAGATCGAGCATCTTCTGGCGCGCGTTGCCGGCCGCCTGGCGCGCGGCATTGCCGGTGACGTAGGTCATGCCGCTGATCCAGGCGCCGATGTCCTGCGGCGTAGTGTCGGTGTCGGAGGAGACGATCTTGACGTCATCGATATCGACCGCGAGTTCCTCGGCGACGATCTGGCAAATGATCGTCTCGGAGCCCTGACCGACGTCAATTCCGCCGGTCAGCACGGTCGGGGTTCCGTCATCGTTCATCTTCACGATCACGCCCGAGCCGTTCGGGTAGATCAGCGAACCGCCGAAATAGCCGCTGACGCCCATGCCGATGCCGCGGCGGATCCTTCCGCTGCTCTTGCGTCCCTTTCCGTACTTGGCAAGGAATTGCGATTTCTCGGCCGCGACCCTGATGCACTCGATCAGGCCCGCTTCGTGAACGTTGTCGCCGTTCGGCAGTTCCTCCCACGGCTCGCGGGCGTTGCGCAGGCGGATGGTCACCGGGTCGATGCCGAGGTCCTCGGCGATCCTGTCGAGCTGTGACTCGATGGCATACCGGATTTGCGGACAGCCGTGTCCGCGCTGCGGCGCGCGCACGGTGTGGTTGGTATAGATCGATAGCCCCTCGAATTTCAGGTTGGGGATACGGTAGGGGATCATGGTGAACCCCCAGGCCAGGAAGATCACGACCACGCCGCTGCCGCGATAGGCTCCGGAATTGTTGATCACGCGAATCTGCTGGGCGACGATCGTGCCGTCCTTCTTCACCCCGGTCTTGATCTCCATGGCCAGCGGCTGGCCGTGGCGATAGGCGGAGAAAATCTCCTCGCGGCTCGCGACGATTCGCACCGGCCGGTGCGTGAGCATCGACAGGCGCGCGGCGCAATATTCGTGCGAATAGAGATCGATCTTGCCGCCGAACGTGCCGCCGACATAGACCTTGTGTACGCGCACGGCGGAATAGGGCAAGTCGAGGGTCCTGGCGAGCTTTGCCCGCTTGATGAAGGTACCCATCGACGACGTCCAGACGTTGAGCCGGTCGTTCTCCCAGTGCGCGATCGTGGCCTGCGGCTCGAGGTAGCCATGGGTGCGCAGATGGCTCTCGAAGCGATCCTCGCGCACGTAATCGGATTGCGCGAAGCCCTCCTCGATGTCGCCCCAGCCCGTGGTGGTGCGACCGCCCAGGTTGGAATGGGGCACCTCGTCCCTGAGCTTGGGGTGCGAGGGATGGATTTGCGGCGCGTCCGGCCGCATCGCCTCGAAGGGGTCGAACACCGCCGGAAGCTGCTCGTATTCGATCTCGATCAGATCGAGCGCCTGCTGGGCCGTCAGGTGATCGACCGCGGCCACGGCGGCGATCTCCTCGCCGACATGCACCACCCGGCCCCGCGCGAGCACTTCCTGGTCCGGCGGATAGCGCGGCGTCTCGACGAATCCATGCTTGATGCCCTTGGTGTCGTCGACCGTCATGACCGCCTTCACGCCCGGCAGGGCCGCGGCCCTCGACAGGTCGAGCCGGACGATGCGTGCATGCGGATGCGGACTGCGCAGAATGCGGCCGATCAAT
>JBBITY010000374.1:2399-3813 GCA_037440565.1 Desulfurellales bacterium | reverse complement strand
CGCGCGTGAGCAAGCGGCGTTACACGACCAGTTCACTACGCTCGCGGCTCGGAACGGGTAGAGAACGGCTCATTCGACCCGCGCGAGCAGCTCGACCAGCCGGCTGCCCATCATCTTCCAGCCGTAGCACGCGCCGCCGAAGGCCTGCTTCTGCTCGGGCTTGAAGCCCGAATGCACAAGGGACAGGCGCGTGCCCGCCGGCGTGGGTGTCAGCGTGAACGTCACGACAGTGTCGATGCGTAACTGAGCTTCCGTTGTGCTTCGATCTCGCGCAGCCGGCAACTCACGGTGCCGTCCCAGCCGGGCTGCGGCTGTGCTTTGAACGTGAACGCGGCCCCCGGCTCGAGCCTGAGACCGACGACGGGCAGGAGCCATTCCGCGAGCAGCTCGGGGTCGGTGAGCGCGCGCCAGACTTTCTCGGGCGGATGGAGCAGATCGAATTCGAACGAAAGGGATTCGGTCTGCGATCGCGCTGTCCTGTCGACGTTCCCGGTCTTGTCGATGGGGTTCATTCGTCCATCCTCTCCAGCAGCTCTTCGAGGCGATCGACGTGCTCTGTCCAGAAGGCGCGGTAGTGCGCAATCCAGTCGATGAGCGGTTTCAACCCGCTCGGCTTCACCCGGTAGTAGACGCAGCGCCCCTCGCGCCGGCGTCTCACCAGGCCGGCGTCTCTCAAGGTGGCCAGATGCTGCGAGACCGCCGGCTGCGAAATGTCGAAGCGCGCCGTAAGGTCCTTTACTGCCGCTTCGCCGCGCGTCAACGATTCGAAGATCGCCCGGCGGCTGGGGTCCGCGAGCGCCTGGAAGATCCGGTCTTCGGCCACGGCGGCGCTCATGGATAAAATATAAGCGGCGACTTATTAATTGTCAAGCAAAATGATGCTACGCTCGGGACCGGCGGAAATGAAAAAGGGGGAACGTCAGGATCCCGAGGGCGCAAAGGCTCCGCAAAGTGGAGGATCAAGCGCAGCGTGCGGCGAGCCGGAGCGCCGCTTGGCGCCGTGCATGAGGGCGGACGATCGTCGACGTCCGGCGTGCCCTCGGTTGGGTAGCGGGCGGCCGAATGCCACCGCTCCGCGAGCAGTGCCTCTCGACATTTGGCTCGCGGGCAAGCGGAACACGGAACCGAACGTTCCCTTGCTCCTTGCGCCGTCGCGCAGCGTGCACGCAGCGCTTCCGTCGTCGACAGGCTGCGCGTGCGGCCCGCGAACTCGCACCCGGTTCGAAACGGGCCTGCGACGGGCTCATCCCCCGGGCCAATTCAACTGCCAGGAAACGCCGAACCGGTCGGTGAACCACACGAACCGCCTGGCGAACGGGTATTCTTGGAGCGGCATGAACACCTGACCGCCGTTCGAGAGCTTCTTGTAGAGATCGTCGATCTCCGCCGCGCTCGTGCATTTCACGACCAGGGA
>JBBITY010000374.1:0-2371 GCA_037440565.1 Desulfurellales bacterium | reverse complement strand
GTTGCCGTCCATTTGATCTCGTGATCGAACCAATTGAGCGAGATCGTCGCGTGCATCACGGACCCCTCGGCACCGGCCTCGCCTTTGCCGTAGCGCTGGATCGAGGTGATCGTTGAGTTCGGGATCGACGAGGTGTACAGCGTCATGGCCTCCTCGGCGTCGCCGTAGAACATCAATAGCGTCGTCACTCGCGGCGACGGTTGGGTTTGATCGTCCGAATTCGCGCGCTGCGGCGCCACGTCCGGCGTATCCGTCTTCGAGTGTGAGCTTACAACGGGCGCCTCCCGCGGCACGACGCCTTCAGTCTTCGGCGGGCCGTCCAGTGGCAGGCAAACCGCCGCCGCGCCCGACGCCACGAATGAAGTCACCAACAGCGTCTTGAAGCATGTCACGTTGAATTCCTCCAGCATCGAAATCGCTACTTCATCGCCTTCCGCCACGCGGCGGCTTGCTTCCTGCGGGACGCCTCATCGCTCTCGCTTTCAATGAGAGCCGTCACGCGCGCTTCGATCGACGAATCGCCGGTCGCCTTTGCCAGCTTTCCAAGCGCGGTGATGACATCCGTGCGAACGAGGGCGCCGATCCGTTCCGCCGCGCACTCCTTGAATCGCTTTTCCAGCGCCTTGACGACCAGGGCCAGGTGCCGGTCGCCGGCCAGGCCGATCCGCCATAAGGACTGAAGCGTGTGCCGCGCCGTGACGGTCTTGTCGTCCTTCATGACCGCCGCGACTTTCGGGAAATCTCGCAGCATCCGGCCGTCGGGGTCGCTGATCGCCAGGCGCGCCAGCATCTGCGCGGCGAACGCCCGTTTGTGCCCGTCGCGGTGTTTTAGGTCGCCCACAAGCCGGTCCCAGACCTCGTACGCCCAGTCCACCGGCTTGGTCGTCATTTCGAACAGTCCACACAGCGCCTGGTAGGCTTTGTCCCGGTCGCGCGATTCGAAGTCGTCAAAGAGCCTGTCCACGCGCTTGTCCATCACGCCCCCTTCGTTCTTGCAATCTGGATGAGGTTGCCGCAGGTGTCGTCGAACACCGCGGTGACGACTGCGCCGAGATCGGTGGGCGGCTGCGTAAAGCGCACGCCCAGCCCCGTGAGACGCCGGTATTCCGCGGCGACGTCGGCCACCGCGAACGACGTGAACGGGATTCCGTCCTCGACGAGCGCGGCCTTGAACGGACGAACGGCGGGGTGCGCGTCCGGCTCCAGGAGCAGCTCGGTGCCGTCCGGCTCGTCCGCCGACACGACGGTAAGCCAGCGGTGCTCACCGAGCGGGATGTCGCGTTTTTTTACGAACCCGAGGACGCCGGTGTAGAAGCGCAGCGCTTTCTCCTGGTCCTCGACGAACACGCTCGTGACGTTGATTCTCATGACCGCCTCCCGCTTGTGGCTCCAGCCACCTCCGAACGATCGCCCGCAACGGAGCGCCGTTGAACCAGTGGAACTTGAATCTTCCCTGCCGCTGCGCCACCACCAGGCCGGCGCTTTCGAGCACTTCGAGATGCTGCGAGATGGCCTGCCGGGTCGAACTGATGCCGTGCTTCATCGTGAGCCGGCTGCAAAGCTCGAAGAGCGATTGACCGTTCCGGTCGACCAGCTCATCGAGGATTGCGCGCCGCGTCGGGTCGGCGATGGCTCGAAACAGTTCATCCATGTGACAGGCAAGCCCTCACTTGCGTTACGCGAGAGCATATGCAAGTGGATCCTTGCCTGTCAAGTCGAATTTGCGGCGCGCGGATGTGTTTGTGCGCGGCATTGCAGACCGCATGCCGCGGGCGCGGCGCGAGCACCCGGACGCTTCGGGCCGCTGCGCGATGTCACGAGCGATGCGGCGCGCTTCGTCAGTGGCCTGCCCACAACGGATGAACACGCGTGCACCATCGCTCAGGGTGCAGACTCCTCTCAAAACCACCACGCCCCGCCCGCCGGCTGATGGATCATCACCCCGCGCAGGTAGCTCACCGCTTTCTCGAACCCCTCCTGCACGCTCATGTACGAGTCCTCGTGCTCGATCGAGATCACGCCGTCATAGCCCTTGGCCCGCAGCATGCTCACAAACGGCTTCCAGAACTCGTCCCCGTGGCCGTAGCCGCAGGTGCGGAAGACCCACGAGCGGCGGTGCAGGTCGCCGTAGCTCTTGGTGTCCAGCGTGCCGTTGAGGCGGGTGTTATGCGGGTCGATACCGCAGTCCTTGCCGTGCACGTGGAAGATCGCCCCGGCGTCGCCGAGCGCGCGGGCCGCCTCGACCGGGTCGATGCCCTGCCAGAAGAAGTGCGAGGGGTCGAGGTTAGCGCCGAGGTTTGAAGGACAGTCGCCTCCGATCGCCGCCCCGCACGCCCGCAATCGCAGCAGGGTCTCCGGGTTGTAGACGCAG